>QLUB01000004.1 GCA_018725205.1 candidate division NPL-UPA2 bacterium | reverse complement strand
TGGTTAGCACAGATCCCATGGCTTCGAGGACGGCCTTGCTCACGAAGTTCTCGGAGGCAATTAGCTCCAAATGGTCTTGCTGACGGATAAGCTCTTGCTCTAAAACGCCTGAGATTTCTGGGTCAATGGCTCTTAGACTCATATTCCTCTCTCCTCTTTTGTCTTAATCTATGTCCTAGTGCTTCTCAAGCCGCGCAATCTTCTCTAGACGACGCAAGTGCTTGTCCCCGGCAAACTCGGCTCCCAGCCAAACGGCAACTATATCTAGCGCCAAGCCAGCCCCAATAACGCGCTGGCCTAGGCACAGGACGTTGGCATCGTTATGCTCACGCGTAGCGCGGGCGGAAAAGGTGTCGTGGCAGAGAGCGGCGCGGATGCCGGCGTGCTTGTTGGCGGCAATACTCATACCAATGCCCGTGCCGCAGACGAGTATCCCCCGCTCAGCCTCGTCGCTCTTTATGTCGTTACATACGCTGGCGGCGAAATCAGGATAATCAACAGAGGCGTCCGTACTGGTGCCCCTGTCTAGAACCGTGTGTCCCGCGCGCTTAAGATATAGGAAAATTTCTTGTTTTAGAGCTAGTCCGGCGTGGTCGCTGCCAAGAGATATTTTCATGCTGCTATTCTACCACACCAGACAGTGTACTGAGCTTTTTTGACACCTCAAGCAACAACGCGTCGATTTCCGTCGCGCAGGCGTTATATGCCTCCTCATCTTGCCCGAAGGGGTCAACTACGTCGTAGGCAGCAAGCACACTCTCCAGCCGCTCTATTTCCTCACGCTCGGGATACACAAGTTCTCTAAGCTCACTGCGCAGTTTGGCCAGATGTCCTTCAGTGTCTGCGAGTTCCAACATCAGAGACTTGCGGCGCTGCTCGAGTTCCGCTATGTTGGGCGATTTGGCGACCGCAAACTGACGGCGCTTCTCATCCATGCTCTGATGTAGGGCGTGCAGTCTTTCCTCGGCAGCTTGTTGTTCTGCCTCGCCGCGAGGAAATTCCTTTAGGGTAAATGTCTTGGCGCGGACTGTGGGGAAATGGCTTAGCACAGTCTCTTTGTGGCGTCGAGTCATGGTAAGAATGAGGTCTGCCCACTCCACTAGCTCTTGACTGAGCGCTTGCGCACGATGCGCGCTCGGGCTAATTCCCTTCCGCTTTAAAGCAGCCACAGCGCCCGGCGATGCCTCTGCTCCCGCGTCTGCCGCTACCCCTGCCGAGCGCACTTCGTGTCCGGCGTGGCGCTTAAACATGGCTTCGGCCATCGCACTTCTACAGGTGTTCCCAGTGCACACAAACAAGATCCTCACACGCTTACCTCCCTTTAACTTGCGTTGCGGCTTTATACAACCGGTTCATTACAGCCTCTCCGAGTCCGATTGGAGCTATCCCCTCGACAAGCACACGCAAAAGACCTAGATCGTCAATTTCCCTGAGATAAGCATAAAGTTTTTTCGCGGCCGTATCCGCCTGCCCCCGCTCGCCTAGCGTAAAGCGGGCAACGCACCCCGGCAAGCCAGCTAACGTGTCCCGAAAGGCTATTACCGCAAGATGCTGGGGATCGCCTTTTATTTCGGCAGCGATATCGCTAACTGCCTGTCCTTCATACACTATCACGGCGGCACGCGGCGCGTAGTGCTTGTACTTCATGCCTGGAGCAAGGGGTGTGCCTTCCGGCTGCGCACTGTCTGCAGACGCCCCCTGCACCGCTAGACCAGTCTCCTCTACTAGCATCTCCCGCGTAATACTACCGGGGCGCAATATGTAGATGACTTTGCCGCGCACTTGCACAACCGTAGATTCTAGCCCGAGTCGCGTCTCGCCGCCGTCCACTAGGGCATCAATACACTCGCCTAAGTCTTGCGCTACGTGTTTAGCGGTGGTGGGACTTGGTCGCCCAGATAAATTAGCGCTCGGTGCCACGATTGGGCTACCTGCCGCGGTAATCAAAGCGAGCGCGATAGCGTGGGCGGGCATGCGCACGCCGATAGTGGCGAGTCCGCCGGTAACGAGTGCGTGCACAGCCTCGGTTTTTGGGAGCACAAGCGTAAGCGGTCCAGGCCAAAAGGCCAGCATCAGTCGCTCTTCTAAGGGCGTCATTTCTGCGACCAGCTCTGCAAGTTGTTTTGGATGGGATATATGTGCAATCAGTGGATTGTCCGCAGGTCGCCCCTTGGCGGCAAAGAGGCGCCTGACGGCCTCGGGGCAATCAAAACGCGCGCCTAGTCCGTACACCGTTTCTGTAGGGAATGCCACTAGGCCGCCATTTCGTAAAATGGCAGCCGCTTCAGCAATGTATTCGTCTGTAGCCGTATGCTCACGCGGGCACAGAATGCGCAACGCTGTCACCCCGACCTATTGTACCACGTGAGCCCGCATTTCACCACCGCAACAACGGGGACGCCCCAACGGGGACGTGTAGACTTACGCTTCCCGTCGACGCAGGGTAGCGAGGTCGTAGGCCACAGGGATGACGTAGAGAGTGAGCAGCGTAGACACCGTGAGTCCCCCGATAATGGCAATACTCAGGGGGCGCTGCATTTCGGTGCCCGAACCACCGAGGAGCGCCATGGGGATGAGTCCAAGCACCGTAGTCGCGGTGGTCATTAGGATGGGCCGCAAGCGCGCGCCACCAGCCTCGATAATCGCCTCGTGCACATCGCGACCCCGCGTGCGCAACTGGTTTATATAGTCCACTAGGACAATGGCATTGTTCACCACAATCCCGGCCAAGACGATAATCCCCATTACGGAAGGGACATTAAAGTTTTGTCCCGCGAAGAACAAGGCAAAGAGAACGCCTATGACGGCTAGCGGCATGGTAAACATGACAATCAACGGATAGAGGAGGGACTCAAACTGTGCGGCCATTACCATGTACACCAAGACCACGGCAAGAATTAGCGCGGTGATCAGTCCGCTGAATGCCTCCTGCATTTCCATCATGTCACCGGCTATTTCCACGCGATAATCTGCGGGAAGCTCGAGTGCATCAAGCTTCACCTGTAAGTCGCGCGATACGCTCTGCAGGTCACGCCCTGCGATAGTGCCTGTAATGGAGATGTAGCGCTGGTTCGCACGCCTGTTGATCGATGCCGGGCCGACCCCATGCTCGATAACCGCTACCTGCTTAAGCCGCACCACCTGCCCTTGCGTTGCCGCAACTACTAAGTTTTCCAGGTCTGTGACGCTCTGACGAGCAGAATCCGCAAGGCTCACATTGACATCAAGTTCCCGTCCGTCACGTGGGAGTCGGGCCACGGTTTCGCCTTGAAACGCAGTACGCACAGCTTGAGCGATCGAGACAGGCGCGAGACCCAGCCTAGCTGCCTTTTCTCGGTCAACACGCACCACAAGCTCGTTAGCACCTACTGCGGCGTTGTCGCGAACTTCAGTGACTCCCTCGACTGCGGCGACCACTTCCTTAAGTCGATCGGTGTGTAGGCGCAATCCTTCTAGGCTGGGGCCAGACACATTGAGTTGCACATTATTTCCGCCTGACATCATCCCGCCGCCCCCCATGCCAGCAGCGGCCGAAGCACGCACCCTCGCGAGGGCGAAATCGGCGTATTTCTCTGTGATCTCCCCTGCGAGCACATCCCCGCGATATCCTGGTTTTAGCACCACTGTCATCGAGGCGCGATTTGCACGGCCTTGCGCAGCCCCCATCGGACCGCGTCCGCCTCCCGCCGCACCCATCGCAGTGGACACTGTCTCTACCTCCGCGCGTGCTAGCAGGTAGTCTAGTATCTCTCTAG
The DNA here is from genome assembly GCA_018725205.1 of candidate division NPL-UPA2 bacterium. GTDB lineage: Bacteria > Bacillota > UBA994 > UBA994 > UBA994 > UBA994. The sequence continues at coordinate 26,121 of QLUB01000004.1, read as the reverse complement.
TCGTTGCCTGCGTATCGGCGAGAGTGCTTCCCACAGGCAAAGTAACGGTAACACTCATTTCGCCTTGGTCCATACTGGGGATGAATTCGCCACCGATGTGACTAAAGGTAAGCAGACTGCCGACCAGCAAAGACAACGTAACTAGAGCCACCACAGCCTTTTTGCCAAGTGCCCATTTTAATGAGCGTTGGTAGTAGTTGAGCTGGCGACCGTTGCTCGAAACGCGTCTGGGCCGAGCCTTGGTGATAGTTGCAGACAGCATCGGCACTACGATCAGCGCTACTGCAAGGCTCGCGAGCAGCGAAAAACTGACGGTGAGCGCTAGCTCGCGGAACATTAGGCCGGTAATACCGCCCACGAAGGCAATCGGCAAAAAGACGGCTACCGTGGTAAGTGTAGATGCCGTAACCGCCATGGCTACTTCCTCAGTTCCCTGACGCGCCGCTGCGATGAGCTCTGTACCTTCTTCTTGGTGACGGAAGATATTCTCAAGCACGACGATGGAGTTGTCCACGAGCATGCCGATGCCTAGCGCTAGCCCCATCAAGGTCATTAGGTTGATGGACAGATTGCCAAAATACATGAGCGCAAAAGTTGCCACTACCGATACCGGCACGGCGATGGCGATAATCAAAGTTGAGGCGAGGCTCTTTAAGAAGAAGAAGAGAATCGCCACTGCCAACAAACCGCCGTAAATGGCGTTTTGCCCCACAGCACTAATCGCAGCTTCGATAAAACGACTCTGGTCCTGCGTGGGAACAAGGGTGAGATCGCTAAAGTCAGTGCGCATGGCCACCAGTTCGGCATGCACAAGATTGGCTACGAGCACGGTGTTGGCATCTGATTGCTTGTGTAGCCGAATGGAAACGCTAGGTAGCGTGTTAAGCAACGTAATCGTGTTCCCTAGGGTGTTTACTTCCAACACCTCACCGACCTCACGCAAACGAACCGGCTCAAAAGTGGTTGTCACCACGGTGCGCACCGCGCGCATCCCCACGATCAAATCCTCGATTGCAGCCAGCGACGTGAGCTGGCCTACACTGCGAATAAGATACTCCCTGCCGTCAATATGGAGGGCTCCGCCAGGAAGGTTGAGGCTTGCCGTTCTTAGCGTACCCGTTACTTGGCCGAGAGTTACGCCCAAACGCTCTAACTGCTGTGGGTCAAGGCGTACCTGAATGGCGCTCTGCTGTCCTCCGCTGACGGTTACTGAGGCGACACCCTGAACTCGTTCTAGTCTCGCCGCCAACACCCGGTCGGCTAGGTCGCGCAACTCAGCTGCGGTGCGCGTGTTTGACCCAATGTCTACTGACATAATCGGCATAAGCGATGGGTCAAATTTCATGACGGTGGGGGAGCCTACCTCTGCGGGCAACATGCGCCGCACAAGATCGATTTTCTCCCGCATCTCGAGCGCGGCAAAGTCCATGTCTGTGCCCCAGTTAAAAGAGAGGAGCACCGTAGCTTGCCCGGCGGATGAGGTGGAGGAGACTTCGCGGATGTTACTTACCGTGGCGAGAGTCCCCTCTAACGGCCTGGTAACTAGCGTTTCCACCTCTTGCGGGGCCGCGCCGGGGAAGGAAATGAAAACAGCAGCCATGGGGAAACTCATGTTCGGCAGCAAATCAACAGGCGTACGGCTGTACGACATCACTCCGATGACTACAGTAACTAGGACTAGCATAAGGACTGTGATGCGTCGCGATGTGGCGAATGCGGGTAAGGACATGCTATTACCTCCTACGGTTGCTTGGGCAGCTTCACTGTGATTGTGGTTCCGCTGAGATGTCTGCTTGTAAGGGTCACTTCTCCTTGGTGGAGCTCGACAATGCGTTTGGCTATCGAGAGGCCAAGACCGCTGCCGTGCGTGCCCCTAGCTCTATCTCCTTTATAGAACTTCTCAAATACGCGGGGCTGATGCTCGCTCTTGATGCCAGAGCCAAAGTCGCGGATGACACAGGTATAGGCGTCTTTCTCCGCAGCCAAGTGGACTTCTACTCTCCCCTGCGCAGGCGAAAACTTGATGGCGTTGTCGAGAATATTTAGCCAGACCTGAAAAAGGAGATCCTTGTTTGCCGAGTACTCCACTACCGCGAGATCAACGGCAAGGTCAAGACGTTTTGCACTCCACTGGGTCTCTAGGAGAACGATGACTTTACGCAGCTGCTCGTCAAGCCTGAAACACTGCTTAGAAATATCCCCAAGCCCGCTCTCTAACTGACTCATCAATAGAATGCCACTCGAAAGTTCCGCAAGACGATCCGCCTCCGCAGCCACTATGTCGGCGTATTCTCGCCTACGCTCTGCGCTCTCCGTTTCTCCTATCAGTTTGGTAAACCCTTTGATAGAAGTTAGCGGCGTCCTAAACTCGTGGGAAATGGCAGCGACAAAGTCACTCCGCAGGAGTTCGATGCTCTGCAGTTCCTGCGCCATGGAGTTAAAGCCATCTACGAGCTGGCCAATCTCATCGCGGCGTTTTGTTAGGACTGTCACCTTAAAATTGCCGCGTGAGATCTGTTTGGTGGCTTCGCTAAGCTCTCTGATGGGACGCACCATGTACCTGCCTGCAATCATCACCATAACTGAGCCAACTACTAATGAGACTATGTTCATCCTGACGATTACATGGCGAAAGTTGGCAGCTAGCATGCCTAAATTTGGATGTACAAAAAGATAGCCCCCTTCTCCTGCACCTGCTAATCGCACAATGACTGCGGGGAGGCGAAAGGTCAGGCGATTGTAGGTTGAGCTTAGCACTTGGCCACCTGAAGCGAGAAGCTCAAGGTCTTCTGGCCGGAAAAACCTCTGCACGAGCTTGGATAAGCGCACTTCCTCTAAGGTGCTAAACACACTAGCGCGGAAGTAGCCCGTTTGCACCATCAGCGGAATACGCTCTGAGCTAAGCAATCCGTCGGCATGGAGGCTTTTAAGCTGGGTAGTCAGCCCCCACAATGCGTCCTCCATTTCCGAGAGCATACCTCGTTCGGTTGTAAAGACAAATGTAAACATGACCAGAACGTTGCTGATAAAGATGATGCCGATCAGCATCGCCACCAGCTGCATGTAGATTGACCGCTTAATCATATGCGCCGCACCGCCTTGTACCCAAGCCCGCGCACTGTGACAATCTCAAATTCGCTTTGGTGCGCGAATTTGTCGCGCAGGCGCTTTATGTGCACGTCGACGGTGCGCTCATCAACTTCGCTGTCAAGGCCCCAAAACTCGTCGAGCAGCTCCTGACGGGTGAATATCTTCCCAGGACTAGACAGCAGTTTAAAGAGCACTTGGAATTCCTTGCGCGGCAGGGCATGCTCCTGTCCGTTCTGTCTCAGCTCAAACTTTGCTGCGTCAAGGACGATGTCTCCTACCCTCACTTGCTGCTCGACGCTAATTCTTGCCCTGCGCAACAGAGCCACAACCCTAAGCACCAGTTCATCCATATCTATGGGCTTAACCATGTAATCATCCGCGCCTGACTGAAACCCCTGCTTCTTGTCTGGCCAAGCATGCTTCGCCGTAACTATAAGGATGGGCAAGGTGAAACCTGCGCCGCGCAGCGCGCAGGTAAGCTCGTAGCCGTCCATTTCGGGCATTAAAATGTCGGCCACAATCAGGTCTATGTGCTGACGCGACAACAAGTCGAGCGCGGCAGAACCGTGCTCTGCGTGGTATACGTCGAAGCCTTGGCGCTTTAGGTATATTTCCATTAGTTGGCGTATGTTGGCGTTGTCATCTACCAGCAAGACTTTAACCAGAGGCCACACCCCCTATCATCTCAGCACTGCAATCATAGCATGTGAATGTGAACCAAATGTGAACTCAACAATACGGCGGTCCTCAAAAGGAGGCACCGCCTAGTTGACTTATGCGTACACCGGCAATCCTGCGATTGCCCCGAGCTTACCCTCTGTCTCGGCCGTGGGCAGGGTGCTTATGTGCACACCCGCAATCGCATTCCTGCGATTGTCTCGGACGCATCCCCATAGACTCAAGCTGCGTCGCAACCCGAGTGCGGAAACTCTGCATGTACTCCTCGCGCAAAACCTTTTGCTCTGTTAGTTCAGCTGGTGTAAGCTGCCTATCTTTCCGGATTTGAGCTAGGGCACTAAGGCGATCTAGCTTCGTTTGGCTCAACATATCCTGTCCCTCTCGTCGTGGTTTTAAAGTTTCTCAGGCACCTTCTAACAGCGCCAGATAGACCCTGCTGTGGGTAGTCTCCAGATGTTCAGCGGCTCTACGCAGCGAAAGCCCCACTCTGTGCACCAACGCCCGACAAAGCTCCCGAAAGAGCTCCGGATGACGATGGAAGTCAGCTGCTTCTTCTATTCCCCGCTCACGGCAAAACTGCTCAATCGTTTTGATTGCCCGTTCTTCGCGTTCACGCAGCACGTCTTCGCGCATTTCAAGGTACTCGCTATCGTCAGTAAGCGCGTGAAATGCGGCAAACTTACTTGGATCACCGCCAGATCCTTCTTCGCTTTGACCATGACGTGAGCATGGGTGTCCATGACACACCACGCCACGAGCGAGAGAAGCCCCTCCTCTTGCTGCCCCTGCAAGAGCTCAAGGAAATGGAGCTTGCCTCTGTCTTGCCCAAATATACTTTCCCCATTGATCCCGCGCATCATCAAATGATAGTACCCAGTGGAGCTCTCTTGACGTGCCTGTCTGGCCACAATCATCACCTCGCCAGTATATTACCATTTATGCCCGTAAAGCAAAACAAAAATTAACGTCCCCGGTGAATCCCCGGTGTTTCGTATTCTCACTTCACATCCCCTCGGTAAGATTTTACGTGAGTTAATGCGGCGTGTTGCCCAGCAGATAGCTAGCTGTTATACTGGAGCAAACGTATGTTCCTGGGGGGTGCTGTATGCGTCAAAACAAAATTTCGCGTCCCCCGTGTTGCGGTCCCCGGGTGATCATTCATTTGGACATGGATGCGTTTTTTGCTGCGGTAGAGCAGCTCGATTTCCCGGAGCTCCGCGGCAAGCCGGTCATTGTGGGTGGCGCTCCCAATGAGCGAGGCGTGGTCTCCACTTGTTCGTATGAGGCGCGCAAATTTGGCGTGCGCTCAGCCATGTCGCTCACCGAAGCATACCGCCGTTGCCCGCAGGGTATCTTCGTGCGAGGCAGAGGCGCGCGCTATCGGACTATCTCTGAGCAGGTATTAGACATAATGGCGGCCTATTCGCCGCTGCTCGAACCAGTCTCCATTGATGAGGCATTTCTTGACGTGACCCATTCGCAGAATCTCTTTGGCGAAGCTCCCGTTATTGCTCGCACCATTCAAGCGCGTGTCAAAAATGAACTTGGGTTGTCCTGCTCGCTCGGCGTTGCCCCAAACAAGTTCTTGGCTAAGCTGGCCAGCGATCTTAAAAAGCCCGGCGGGCTCGTGGTAATAGAGCGGGACACGGCACGCGAAACAATCGCTCCCCTCTCTATCGAGCGCATCTGGGGAGTTGGCCCGAAGACAGCAGAGCAGCTGCACAGGCAAGGCCTCATGACGATTGGCGACATCCAGAACTGTGATCCGGCGTTGCTTGCGCGACGTCTCGGCGTACACGGGCATGACCTGTATCGCCTAGCCTGCGGCGAAGATGACCGACCGGTTGCTAACCGTGAAGACCCTAAATCGGTAGGGCATGAGCACACCTTTGACATTGATACGGCTGACCTAGAGGCCGTTAAGTCCACACTGCTGTCGTTAGTTGCTAAAGTGGGCCGGCGATTGCGCAAGAAGAAACTGCGCGGCAAGGTCGTGCAGCTAAAACTCCGTTACTTAGACTTTACCACCTATACGCGTCAGTGTGCGCTGAACGCGCACACTGACCTAGACCACGATATTTACCGCGTTGCGGTGAAGCTGCTGTGTGATCACTTTGATGGCAGACCCGTACGCCTAATTGGCGTGTCTATGGCGCAGCTCTGCGGTCTAGGTGAGGCTGCCGCTCAGCTAAGTCTTTTTGACGCCCCGCCGGAAAAGGCGCAAAAACTTGCGCGAGTTATGGATGCCATCAAAGAGAAGCATGGAGAAAAGAGCATTACTTACGCTAAGGTCAAGGAGTATGAAGACGAGCCGTAGTCGTAACCGCCACAAACCCTAGAAGTCGAACCTGCCGCCTTTAACCCACGGCTTAAGTGCAACGACAAGGGCCCCCGTGATTAGGCCCGCAAGCAGCATCTCGGGGATGCCCTGTACAAGCGCGATGGAGACAGCCGCCGTGCGTTCAATGTACCCAAACCATACCGCCAGAGACAAAGTGCCCACGGTGTTAGTCAGTGTCCCCGCCATGCCAGCTGCCACACCCGCAATGCCTAAAGCTCCGCGGCCACGCACAGATGACACACCGAGCCTGCGCGTCACGGCCATGACCCCAATGAAGACAAGCCAAGACACACCGCCAATCAGTAGGCGAGCGGGGATAATCACTCTGAAGTCGCCGAGAAAGGGGAGAGTGAATAATCCAAATAGCAGCCCTACAAACCCGCCTACCACCGGGCCCTGCAGTACGCCCGCGATGACTACCGGAATATGCATAATGGTCGCCGCACCCGCAGGTGTCGGCAAGGGCACAAAACCCCATTGCGTTGTTCCAAGCAGCACAGTGAGCGCCGTCATAAGCCCCGCTACAGTGAGTTGACGTGTGGTTAATTTCATCGTTCTATCTCCGTTCCAGTTCTTTTCAGATACCAGTCGATTTCGTTATCGCCTTGTCGATTTGGTTGCGTGTCGAGTCCCGCCGGGTACCCGCTGCTGTACTTACCGCAACTCGCCATATGCCTGTGAAAGTGAGATTAGGTTCATAGCAGTCGATAACGTCTGTTAACCCATCATGGAGCAGCGCCCCAATGCCCCCGGTCAGCACGACTAGGAGGTTCCCTTGCTCTAGTTGCACCCGCCGGATCATGCCCCTCACCAGTTCTGAGTACCCATAGTAGATGCCGGATTGCAAGCACTCTACAGTGGTGGTGTTGATTATGCGCGGAGGCTTTACAAGGGGAACTTCTCTTAGCAAGGCGGCGCCGCTAGTTAGCGCACGAAAGGAAATCTCCATGCCCGGCACAATGGCAGTCCCGCAATATACCCCCCCTTTCACTACGCAGAAGGTTGAGCCCGTCCCTAGGTCAACAAGCAACGCGTCTGTATTCCATAGCCACAGCGACGCCAGCGCATTGGCAAAAAGGTCTGCGCCTAGCTCGCGGTAGTCTACGCCGCCAAACGTCAATCCGAGGTCGGCGCGCGGCACCACGAGCTCCATTTCTATGCCAAACGGCAGCAACGCCCGTGCTAGTGCCTCAGTAGCCAGCGGCACAACCGAGGCACAGACTACGTGTGTGCCGGGCGTCACTTGGTTGACTAAGCTGCCGTACTCCTCAGCATGCCGACTGGTCGCTACTGCGGCTGTGGATACAATTTGCCCTCGTTCATCTACCCAACCTGCGTTAGTACGGGTGTTTCCGATATTCACCGCTAGGAGCATATAGGCGCTCCCTTCACTGCTTCTTTGCTTAATTCTATAACGAGTCATAACTGGCGTCAATGAAGCATTAGGGACGGAGGCCTGTTGTGGTAGAATGAACAAAGTACAATGTCTGATAAGGAAACGAACGGAGGACGCACATGTCCCATTTTGGTTCGCGCAAGTACAACCATGTGGTTCGGAGCCTGTATTTGCTGGCCATTATTACCGCCATGTCCCTTCTGGCCATGGTCCTAGTGCTGTCGATTCCGGCCGACCTCGGCGCACCTTACGAGCCCCTGACTGCGACCGACAGCTATAATTTCGATCCTTGGGAAATGTCGCTTGGCCGCCTCCACATCTCTTTTCCGGAGGGCGGAGTAATGGTAGGCGCGTTTCGGCACGGCGAGCTAACAGCCTTCGTCTTGTTAGGCGAGGGGACGGCCACGTTTCGGGGCGAAGCGGAGGAGCGCAAGTTCGCACTGACCCAAGCCGTGATCCAAGGGCACCCCAGTGAAATTTCCACCCTCCGGGGACAGACTTTCATCGAAGCTAGTGTCCATCCTGAGGCTATGCAGACTGCTGCTAAACTGCTACAGGCTGTCGCTGTGGACGAGCCGCTGCTCGAAGTGTTTGGCGTACGAAAGGTCTTCCTTCCTCGACGCGGTGTCATAATTGTTGCGTTGTTCGATCAGGAGGGGGGAAAAGCAACTTATCTGCAGGCGCGGCGTACAGTCTGGAGAGAACCCGGAGAGCCAGAACAGACAATGGCGGATGCCGAAGCACCTCTCTATCCCCCGCACGACCAATTCCTGTTTAGCTTAGCAATCCTCTCCGTAATGGTAGGCGCAGTCGCAGCGGGCATCGTCTTCGTGACTCCGGTGTATGAACACTGGCTCTCACTGGAAAAACCGAAAATACCGCTGTGGCTCCCGGTAGGCGTGGCCCTCGTGCACTCTGTGCTTGAGGCATACCTCAATTACCTTGACCTTCATCAGTTAGTGGTAGTGGGTTGGCGCGTGATGGTTATAGCCGCAGTGCTGTGGGTTGCCGACACGCAGGGCAACTCCTTTGAGTTCCTCGGCCTTAGGTTGCGCCGCGTTTGGAATGCCTTAACCACCGGTGTGTGGGCAGGCTTGCTTCTATTTCTCTGCGGTTCTATTGCGCTTCCGGATGGGATGAAGGTGGTTGAACCATTATCGCTCCTTGGTCAACTTCTATACGTTACGGTAGGCGTAGCCATCTTCCAGGAGCTGCTGTGGAGAGGGCTAGTGCAGGGCACGTTCCGCCAGCGCTATGGCGCAATGACCAGCATTGGCCTCACCACAGCACTAGCGGCTGTTTTTTCCTTGATCCCTCCACTGATGGCAGGCCCGCTAACTACGGCGGTCTTAATTCAGAGCTTCTTTATCGTGCCGCTCAGCGCGTTTGTGCTCGGGTTTGTCTATGAGCGAACCCACAACATCCTGGCACCCCTAGCTACTGTGGCGACTGTCTATCTGCTGCCGTTAGTGCTGTACTTTCGTTAGGGGTTAAAACAGGCCTGATATCTTGCCGTCGCCATCTACGTCGATTTTCTCCGCTGCGGGCTCCTTTGGCAACCCGGGCATGGTCATGACTTCTCCCGTAATCGCCACTAAGAACCCTGCTCCGCGCGAAACGCGCAATTCACGCACGGTAATCCTAAACCCGGTTGGACGACCGAGCAAAGCGGGGTCATCCGAGAAGGAGTACTGGGTCTTGGCCATGCAGATGGGCATCTTGTCAAAGCCAAGCTTTACGTACTGCCTAATCGTGTTCTCGACTTCTTTGGTAAAGTCAACGCCATCCGCGCCGTAAATTTCCCGGGCAATAGTAGCTATTTTCTCTTTGATAGACATCTCCACCGGATAGAGAGGGTGGAAACTGGCGGGCTCGCTCTCTATGGCCTGTAGCACTGCTTCAGCCAGCGCTCTGCCACCATCCCCGCCTTTGGCCCAGACCTCGGAAAGGGCAACTCTAACGTTTGCGTTTTGGCAACGCTCCGCTATGAGACTGAGTTCGGCGGCAGAATCCGTGGGGAAACGATTGATGGCAACTACTACCGGCACGCCAAACTTGCGCACGTTCTCAATGTGCCGCTCGAGATTGGCAAAGCCCTTGTCGAGTGCCTTCAGGTTCTCGGTGCTGAGGCTCTTCACATCCGCCCCGCCGTGCAGTTTTAGTGCCCTAGCCGTAGCCACAATGACCGCTACCGAAGGTTTTAGCCCCGCAAACCGGCATTTTATGTCAAAGAACTTCTCCGCGCCTAGGTCTGCGCCAAACCCGGCCTCTGTGACTACGTAGTCGGCGACCTTAAGCGCAAGTTTTGTCGCCTGCACTGAGTTGCATCCATGCGCGATATTAGCAAAAGGTCCGCCATGAATGAACGCAGGTACGTTCTCAAGTGTTTGCACGAGGTTAGGCTTAATGGCGTCTTTCAGCAAGGCGGCCATCGCGCCCGCGACCTTTAAGTCCGCTACGGTCACCGGTTCCCGCTCATGGGTGTAGGCTACCACCATACGACTGAGTCTCACTTTAAGGTCTGTTAGGTCGTTGGCTAAGCAAAGAATGGCCATGACCTCTGAAGCCACAGTGATGTCAAAGCCATCTTCGCGCGGCACGCCGTTGTTCTTCCCCCCTAGCCCCACAATGGTGCTGCGTAAGGCGCGGTCGTTCATGTCTAGGGCGCGACGGAAGGTTATGCGTCGGGGATCAATGTTGAGGCTGTTACCTTGCTGCAGATGGTTGTCTATAATTGCAGCCAGCATATTGTGTGCGGTCGTAACGGCATGCAGGTCGCCGGTGAAGTGCAGGTTAATATCCTCCATGGGCACCACTTGGGAGTACCCACCTCCAGCCGCGCCACCTTTCACGCCCATGCTTGGGCCTAATGACGGTTCGCGCAGCGCAATGGCGGTTTTCTTGCCGAGCTTCGCTAGAGCTTGGCCTAAACCCACGGTGGTAGTGGTTTTCCCCTCGCCTGCGGCAGTGGGGTTAATGGCGGTCATCAAAATGAGATGGCCGTCGGGTCTGTCGGCTAAGCGCCTAGCTACCGCCGGCGACACTTTGGCTTTGTACTTACCGTATAGCTCGAGGTCGTCTTCGGTGAGACCAATACTTGCGGCGATCTTAACGATGGGCAGCATATGCGCGCTCTGCGCGATTTCGATGTCTGATTTCAACAGCCACAGTCCTCTCTTTTTGTGTTACACAGGTTCCAGTCCCCGGTGTTGCGGTCCCCGGTGTTGCGCGTCCCCGGTGTTGCGAAGTTCTTTTTCGCGGGAGGAGATGCGCTGGCATTGCTCGTCCATGGTTACAGTCCAAGCGGGCTGATGCGTAAGCGTGCGCAGATTGACAGTGACGTTCAGAAGGGCGCCTCTGACGGCCGCAGAGCCGAGCAGGCTAGCTACAGCTGCGTCGGTTTCGGCGTTCTTGTTGCCGCGCGCGGCAACGGTTGCCGCTTTTTCCATTACCGCGAGCGCGGCCTCGGCGGTGCGAAGCGGCACAAGGGCGGCGCGATGCAGAGCCTTCTCTACAGCGGCCTCGCGCATCGCCTGTTCCACAGGGCTCGCTTTGGGTAACTTGTAGGCATCCATTACTTCTTCATAGGCTCTGGCATCCTCAGCCGCGAGCTCGCCCAGCGCTCCCCTTAGCTCCCTCGCCTCAAGCGCGAGCGCGGTCATTTCCTCCTGCACGGCTGCGTATTTTTTGCGCCCTAGCGTTAGGTTGGCCACCATCTCCACCAGTGAGGCGGCCATAACGCCAGCTAGCGCTGCCGCTGTGCCACCACCCGGCGCAGGGGAGCAGCTGGCAATTAAATCCATGATGCCGCTAAACTTCTCTTCTGTTAGTCGACTCACTCACTGCCCTCCTAGCATTGGAACAATAAAGCGAAGTGCTAACCAGACGACTAGGCCCGCCCCCGCCCCGATTAACAGCCATAGCCAGACGTTTAGGCCTGGTTTGGCCGTTTGCTGCTTCCCTTTGCCAGCCGCCTGGCTTCTAGAGGGGGTCAGTTTGCGTTTTTTCCCCTTCCCCATAACTGAGCGCTCCTTTCGTTACGACAATTTGCCCACCCTTGATTACTGAATGTACTAAGTTAACTCCCAAGTAGTAGGGAATAAACTCCAGAGAAGGGGCCTCTAACACGAGCACGTCCGCCTGCTTGCCTGCCTCCAGACTCCCGATGGTCGCCCCACGCCGCAAGGCGTGGGCGGCGTTTATGGTGGAGGCCGCGAATGCTTGGCGTGGCGTTAAGCCGTAGTGGATACAGGCAAAGGTCTGCAACAGCTGCATATTCAAAAGCGGCGACGTGCCGGGGTTATAATCCGTGGCGACAGCAACCGGCACACCTAGCTCTAACATATCCTTAACGGGGGCTTTCTTCTCGCTCCGCAACAAGAAGGCTGTCGCGGGGAGGAGCACTGCCACTGTGCCGGACTTGGCCATAAGCTCTAGATGAGCACGCGAGGCATGGATTAGGTGCTCAGCCGAAACGGCTCCGAGTTCTGCGGCTAGCTTTGCCCCACCGAGGGGAGTAATCTCATCTGCATGGAGGCGCAGGCCGAGTTTGTACCCATGCCCTGCGCTGAGTATGGCCCGGCTTTCGTCGAGGGTAAAGGCCTTGTCTTCGCAGAATACATCGCAAAACTCGGCTAAGCCTTCCTCCGCCACGCGCGGCAGCATCTCCTCGATTACCAGCCGCACATAGCCTGCCCTGTTCCCGCTGTACTCAGGTGGCAAAGCATGCGCTCCCATAAACGTCGGCACCACGTCAAGCGGGTGGCGGCGCCCAGCTTCCCTCAGAACGCGTAGCTGCTTCAGTTCATCAGCTGTGGTAAGACCATAGCCGCTCTTGGCTTCTACGGTAGTAGTGCCACAGAGGAGCATAGCGTCAAGCGCGGCTAGGGTGTTATCCAGGAGCTCGGCTGCGGTGGCCGCCCGTGTACGACGCACAGTATTAAGAATGCCGCCTCCCGCAGCGAGGATTTCCAAGTAGGGCGCACCCGCGAGGCGCATAGCGAACTCATTCTCCCGCCACCCCGCGAAACTAAGGTGGGTGTGACAGTCCACGTAGCCCGGCATCACTAAACGGCCGCGCGCGTCAATCTCGCGTGTGTCAGACCCAGCGAGGGCCCTAGCCTCGGCGAAATTCCCCGTCACCAAAAGAATGCGCCCGTCGGAGATTAGCACGTAGCCAGGCGAGAGCTCCTCCACTTCGCCTAGCCGCGACCCCAACTGGGGGCCCTGGCTAAATCCACGTGTAGTCACGACCCGCCCGTTGGCGATTAGCAGATCAGCCTGCATGGCGTGCGGATAGCTTTAGCTCGAGCACTTGCGCAGGGCTAAAGTCTTTAAGTGCAAGGTAATGGGTGGCTGTGTCAATCAGCACCTGTGCCGGCAACAAACCAATGACCTCGCTGTTGGCTACCTGCACGTTGTGCTTTGCGGCCTCTAGCTTGATAGCTTCAAACACTGTATGTAGCCCGGTTACGTTAAAGTCCACCATATTCATGGATATTTGCGCTTGGTTAGTGGCTTCTAACATCATACCTAAACCCTTGACGGCAGGCAGCCCGCCGCTTGATTCACGCACGGCTTTGGCAATGGCCTTGGCAATCTTGACGTCAGACGAGTCGAGGTTAACGTTAAACGCGACCAAGGGTGGCCGTGCGCCTACGGCTGTGGCCCCGGCCGTGCTGTGCAATCGGCTTGGGCCGAAGTCCGGCGTGCGCGTGGGGTTGGTCTCAATTTCGGCCTTGATCCCCTCGTATTCCCCCCGCCGAATATCGGCTAGGTTACGACGCGCCGGAGTGCGCGCTGAGCGCTCATACAAATAGACCGGGATGGCGAGTTCACGCCCGATTCTCTCGCCTACTTTAAGGGCGATTGCCTGGCAGTCCTCCATGGTAGCCCCAACGAGTGGCACAAACGGCACTACATCAGTAGCCCCCATGCGGGGATGCTCGCCGCGATGCGTCTCCATGTCGATTAGCTTGGAGGCCTGGGCGGCACCGCGGAAGGCGGCCTCCGCCACAGTTTCTGGATCCCCCACAAAGGTCACAACTACGCGGTTGTGATCGCGGTCGGGCTTTACGTCTAGCAGCGTAATCCCCTCTACCTCTACTATAGCCTGCACAATTTGGTCAATGACCGCTTGGCGACGCCCTTCACTGAAGTTGGGTACACACTGGATTATTTTCACTGTCTCACCTCTAATAGTTTTTACAGCCTGACCAGCTCGCCTGTAAATCGCTCTACCTCCGCCTGAATTTCTCCGGACTGCAACATAGCATAAGCAGTGTCTAGGTCGAAGTACATAATGCGGTCCTCCGCTAGCATTGGCACAGCTTTCCGCAAGCAATCATAGGCTAGGCTGCTTGCTGGCGACAACTCACCGCCTGACTGCAGGTCGATGGCTTGACAGGCAGCTAAAAGCTCAATGCCTAACACACGCATAGTGTTCTCCACAATTTGCCGCACCTTGCGGCAAGCCACCCCACCCATGCTCACATGGTCCTCCTGATTAGCGCTCGAGGGGATGGAATCCACGCTCGCCGGGTGACTCAGGACCTTGTTTTCGGACACTAGGGCTGCAGCGGTGTACTGCGTAATCATCAGTCCGGAGTTAAGACCGCCGTGCCGCGTCAGGAAGGCGGGCAGACCTGAAAGCTGTGGGTTGACTAAGCGTTCTAGTCTGCGCTCCGCAATGCTTCCTATTTCGGCCACAGCCAACGCTAGGTAGTCTGCGGCCAACGCCAAAAACTCGCCGTGGAAATTGCCGCCGGAGATAACTTCCCCATCTGCCGGGAAAACCAAAGGGTTATCGGTGGCAGAATTGCATTCGATATGGAGCGTTGCTGCAACGTGCTCAAGTGCGTGCCAACACGCTCCATGCACCTGCGGAATGCACCTGAGGGAGTAGGCATCCTGTACGCGTATCTCCCCAGGCTGAGTCACCAGCGTGCTTCCCTCAAGCAGAATGCGCATGACTTCGGCCGCTTTCGCTTGTGCGGGGTGAGGGCGTACAGCTGAGAGCCGCGCGTCAAAGGCGGCGGTAATCCCGCGCAAAGCTTGGTGACTCAGGCTCGCCGTAATAAAGCTAGCTTTAAGCGCGGATAGGGAGTCTACGACAGCTAGGCTGAGATTGGCCGCCATGGCCTGCGTGCCGTTAATCAGCGCAAGTCCTTCTTTGGCGGTTAAGGAGATAGGCATTAGTTTGCGGCGTGCGAGAGCTGCCCTGCCCGGCATCACTTCGCCGTCCACTTCCGCTTCACCTTCGCCAAGCATCACCAGCACAACGTGCGCTAGCGGCGCGAGGTCACCACTCGCCCCTAAGGAGCCTTGTGCGGGCACTATGGGGTGAACGCCCGCGTTAAGCATGCCCAGCAAACACTCCACCGTGCTGACCCGTATGCCAGAAAACCCCTTGGCTAGGGCGTTAGCCCTAAGCAGCATCAAAGCACGCACCGTTTCTGTCGGCATTGGTGGGCCTACGCCGCACGCGTGACTGACGATCAAGTTGCGCTGCAAGGCTGCGGTTTGCTCGCGGCTGATGGACACCTCCGCAAACTTGCCAAACCCGGTTGTAATGCCATAGACCGGGCGACCCTCGCTTACCAATGCATCCACAAGCCGCCTGGCTGCGTCAATGCGCTGCGGCGTCGCGGGGCCAAGCGACACCTGTGCTCGGTCACGGCTGACGGCCCTAACCTCGCCTAGCGTGAGGGAATCACCGGAAATGGTTACGTTCATACCTACACCCCCGTCTAGCGAGTAGCACTACTGTGCTCGTGCGCCAGTAGAAGTTACCTCGACCATTACATGAAATTGCGTGTTCATGTCATTAGCATGTTCTTTTTCCCCCGGCAAGACTCCTGCAAGTGAAAGCACATCGGCGGCTTCTAGGCAACCGATGTGCTTGAAGGTGGCAGCTGCGAGACTTAAACTGCTAGGCCCTAACCAGCGGGGGCAAACTGCCGGTGGCGAGCAGAGCCTCGAATTCTTCGCCTTTTAGCGTCTCTCTCTCTAACAGAGCGGTGACGATTAGGTCTAATTTCTCGCGGTTGTTCTTAAGAATCTCCTCCGCCTGGTGATAGCAACGGTCGACTATGCGCCGCACTTCGCGGTCGATGCTGTGCGCGACTGTTTCGCTGAAGTTGCGGTGGCGGGAGATATCGCGCCCGAGGAACACTTGTTCCTCTTTTTCGCCATAAGTGACTGGACCTAGTTCTTCGCTCATACCGTACTCCATAATCATCCGCCGCACTAGGCGCGTAGACTTATCGAGGTCATCTTGCGCCCCGGTAGATATTTCGTTAAACACCAGTTGCTCGGCCACGCGACCGGCCAAAGCATAGGTGACGTTGTCTAGTATCTCTGTCTTGGTCATGATGAACCGATCTTCCGTCGGCAGCGAAATAACGTATCCACCCGCCATACCGCGCGGGATGATGCTCACGAGGTGCACCGGGTCAGAGCCTGGCGTGAGGTAGCGGCTTAAGGCATGCCCTGCCTCATGGTAGGCAAAAACTTTTTTCTCGCGTTCAGAAATGATGCGCGACTTTTTCTTAGGTCCCGCAATCACACGGTGAATAGCTTCTTCTAGGTCGGACATAGCGATGGTGCGCCTGTCCTGACGGGCTGCCAACAGCGCGCCTTCGTTGACGAGATTCTCGATGTCGGCGGCAGTGAACCCGGGGGTTAACCCAGCCAGAACCTCTAGCCGCACTTCGGACGCAAGCGGTTTGTTGCGTGTATGCACCCTGAAGATGGCCTCACGTTCCCTGACGTCAGGGCGTCCCACGGTCACTTGACGGTCGAAACGACCAGGGCGCAGCAACGCCGGGTCAAGGATGTCGGGGCGGTTCGTGGCCGCCATGATGATGACTCCCTCGTTGCCTTCGAAGCCGTCCATTTCTACGAGCAGTTGATTGAGTGTCTGCTCGCGTTCGTCATGTCCCCCGCCTAAGCCTGCCCCGCGCTGTCGCCCCACAGCGTCTATTTCGTCGATAAACACGATGGAAGGAGCGCTCTTCTTAGCTTGCTCAAACGTATCGCGAACGCGGGAAGCGCCCACGCCCACAAACATCTCCACAAATTCCGACCCGGAGATGCTGGAGAATGGCACGCCAGCCTCGCCGGCTACGGCTCTGGCCAGCCATGTTTTGCCGGTGCCTGGGGGACCATATAACAAAACGCCTTTTGGTATACGCGCGCCGATTTCGCTGAACTTCTTAGGATTCTTAAGAAACTGAACAATCTCGTCGAGCTCCTCTTTTACTTCCTCATATCCCGCCACATCCGCGAAAGTGATGCGCTTGCGGGCATCACTGTGCGGCTTGGCCCGCGACTTACCAAAGCTCATTACCTTATTGCCGCCGGACTGAGACTGCTGCATAAAGAAGTACCAGATAGCCGCAAAGGCAGCAAACATCAGGCCATAGGAAAGCAGGGTCGTCCACCACGGCGGCGCTGCTGGAGGCCGAAAACTATACTGCGTCTTAGTACGCAAGAGCGGAATAAGCTCCGCGTCATCCGGCGGTACGATGGTGCGGTAACGAGTGCCGTCCGCTAGCTCACCGGTGACGCCGCTACCCACCTGATTAGCCGTGCGCACCTGCCCCGTTTCCACAAGGGCAAAAAATTCGCCATAGGTAAGCTCCCGCGGCGCGGCGGTGCGCGCAGCGAAGTATTGAATTAGTGATAACCCAATGAGTATCACTAAAAGGTACATACTGGCTGTTCTTAGATTGCGATTCAAGTGAAAGATCCTCCTCCCTGGAACTCAGCATATCTTACCACAGTGAACTGGATTGTGTAAAACTGTGCCGCCCTGCCTTACTCCTCTTGGTGAATGCAGATGTCGGCCAAGTTGCGATAACGCTGATTCCAGTCTAGTCCATATCCTACGACAAACAAGTCGTCTATAGTGAAGCCTACGTAGTCAGGCCGTATATTTACGCGCCGACGGCTAGGCTTGTCTAGCAAGGTACAGGTCCTCAAGCTCAGCGGATGGCGGGACTTAAGATTCTCCATCAGATAGGTAAGCGTGAGCCCTGTATCCACAATGTCTTCGATGATGAGCACATGCCGCCCCTCAACTGATTCGTCGAGGTCCTTCAGGAACCTAACCACGCCCGAACTAGACGTCGACGACCCATAGCTCGAAACGGCGATAAAATCCAGCACGACATCCGCACGGATATGGCGACAGAGATCGGCTACAAACAGGGCCGCCCCCCGTAGCACCACTACGAGTAGGACTTCTTGCCCCCCGTAGTCGCGGCTTATTATTTCCCCCATCTCCTGCACCTTATCGGCAATGTCCTGCCGCGGAATGAGCACGCGTAAGTCTAGCTGCTGCAATTATTCTTCCCCCCATGCAGGTACGTTAACTTAAAAACGCTCTCTAGTCTAGTCTTTGGCACGCGAAACTTCTCTGCCACACGCAGTCCCGGTACCCATACGATTGTGCCGTCATCTATCACCACCGGAAGCTTATTGCGCCAAGGCAACGGAATCTCTGCCTCGCTCATCGCCTGCTTGAGTTTCTTATGTCCTGACGCTCCTAAAGGCAAATACGTGTCGCCGGGGCGACGGTTTCGCACCTTCAGCCAAAATTTTATGCCAGCAACATAGGCGACAGCAGCAGAGGACGGCGGATAGTCTGCGGGTGCATGCGTGACCAGCTCCGCAGAGATTACACTTCCATCCGGTAGAGTTACCGCACCGGGCATGGGCAGCTCCAGCTCATAGGGCTGGCCGGGCTCAGGTCGCTCGCGACAGAACACGAGGTGATGGCGTGTGCGTAGCGCGGTAATTCCGCCCCGGAGGTCGATTCTGCGCCCTGCTTGTTGGTCAAGCAACCGCAGGCATCCCTGGATATGCGTAGTTTCCATGTCATTCTCCCCCCCGCACTCCTGTGCATACGCCCACTGTAGCAGGCGCACGGTTAACGCGCGGTGGGTGGTGCGCAAGCCTTCAAGTTGCAGACCCGTGCCGTACGGCAGCGTCTCGCGGGCTTTTTGCCACAAGGGCGTCGCTTGCGTACAGATGTAGTCTTCGCCCTCTCGGGCGTGGTCTGCGACCCGGAGCAGTGCCCCTGCTACGTCGCTGTTTAACTTGCCAAGGGAAGGCAGCACCTCGTGGCGCACTAGGTTGCGGCGGTATTTAGTATCATGGTTGCTGTAGTCAACTCGGTATGCTTGCCCACGCTCAGCCAAAAAGGCCTCAATGCTATCCCTAGTCACGGCTAGCAGCGGACGGATAAGTGTCAGACCAAAGAGCCCCCGCTCAAGCGGACTCATACCCGAAAGCCCTCTCAACCCGGCTCCGCGCATGAGGTTTAAGAAGATCGTCTCGACTTGGTCGCTTTGGTGGTGGGCGAGCGCTACCTTACTTGGGCCCTGCTCACGGCACACCTCGGTAAAGAACTGGAAGCGCTCCATGCGGGCGGCTTGCTGCAACGACTCATGCTTGCTTTTACGGCGCGCCGCTACATCGACCTCACGTACGACCACCGGTACTGCTAAGTCGCTACACAGCTTGGCCACAAAGTGGGCATCTTCTTCTGAGGCCTGTCCTCTCAGCCCGTGATTGACGTGAGCAACGGTAAGCTTGCAGGGCAAGGACTGTGCGAGTTCACAGAGGCACAGCAACAAGGCGACTGAATCTGCACCGCCGGAAACTCCGACGAGCAGGTGGTCACCTGAGCTTAGGAGCTCGTTCTCCGCACAAGATCGCTTCACTGCCTCGGGTACGTCCACATGAACGTTAAGCTTGTCCATTAGTCTACTATAACATTAACAGCGGGGCAGTAAAAGCAGGAATGAGACCGCGCGCGGCCTCATCCCACCAATGGTATACTGACTGTCTTATCTAGGACTCGCAAGACAACTACCGTCATATCATCCGGGATACTGCCTCCAAAGTTGTTCTTAGCCCGATTAAGTATATAGTCGGCTAGATCCTGTGCCTTTTCCGTCGTCGCCTGTCGCAGGATGCGACAGAGCCACTCTTCTTTGTCGACAATGCCCTGCTGTCCTTCAAGCACGCCGTCTGACACTAGGACATAGGTATCACCGCGGCAGAAGGTCAGTTTTCTGGTCTCCACCTCAATGTTGGCCAAAATCCCCGCCGGTAGCGAGTCTGCTCTGATTACCTCCACGCGATCGCCGCGGCGCAGGTAGGATGAGCTAGCCCCGATTTTCACGACTTCTACGTTCCCGCTGTAAAGGTCAATTAGTGCCATGTCCAGTGTGGCAAAGGTCTCTGCGCGCGACCTAAGGGCTAACACGGAGTTGATGGTCTGCACTGTAACCTCCTTGTCAAATCCTGCGCGCAACATCTGCTCCAGCAAGTTAACCACAATGCGACTTTCCTGATGAGCCACAGGACCGTTGCCCATGCCATCGCTGACCATCAGCGCAAGCTTCCCGCCGACTAGTTCCGTCACGCGATAGCTATCACCTGAAACCCCTGGTGAGGCCGCCAATTGCGCGATTCCCGTCTCGGTCGCCAAGACATGCGCCGTAGATAAGTGAACGGAGCACTTCGTCTTGCGCTGTAGTGAGGCGCAGCGTCCCTCGCGGGATACCTGCCGACCGACAAGACTCGTGACTAAGGGCACGAGGACGTTAACGCAGTGGTTTTCGCCGCTGCCGCAGGCATGCTTGGTAATCGATACCCCTACTCTGCCGTTTTGGCTCTTAACTACCTCTACCTGCGGGGAAAATATGCCCTGCGCGGCCAGTTCGCGCGTTATTCGCTCCTCGATATCCCGCAGATATTCTACACTCAAATTGAGGTCTCTAGATAAAGCGGCCATAATCTTGGCTACGCCCTGCAATTGCATAGCCACTAAACGCCGTGTGTCAGTAGCTCGCCTTTCCCAATATAGCCCCTGTCTGCACAGTTCCGCGAGTGTATTGACGCACCGAGTGAGCTCTCGCGGTCGTTGACATCGTCGGCGCAAGTGCGGAGGAAGGTGGTCAGCAGTGATGTGGCCGTGTGCGTCAGTAAAGGCCAATAGGGCAAGCATATCCTGATAGGTCTTGTAGAATTCCTTGTCCCAACAGGCCTGTCTCCCTTCGCACTCTTCACATACGTCGCTGGCTAAGCGTTCCATGAGTCTGTGCGCGGCTTCAGTCTGGTCAGGCCTGCGGCTCTCCAATGTCGGCCCGCTAAACGTGTCGGATAGCTCAACAAACACGGCACACAAATCGCTTAGCCTTTGTCCGGCCAATTGCTGCAACCGCGCCGAATACGTGGGCGCGAGGTCTACCTCCTCTCTCGCCGCTAAGGGGAACAAACGGTAGATCTTAGAGCGGGTTCCCCGCGCCGTTAGGACAAGCAAGGCACTGGCTACTGCCGCTTCAACCAACATGCGAAAGACGTATTCACGGCCGCCTACACTGGCCGCAGTCACGGCAGTTGCAGCTACAAAGCCAAGAATCACTCCAGTCTTGCGCCACTCACGCATCGCACCTCCGGTTAGCCCGGCAAAGGTGTATGCGCCTACAAAAGACAGTGCCAACGGGTGGCCGAGATAAGCAACAAACGGCACGGCTCCGCCTGCGGCTGCACCGGTGGCCGCGCCACCGGTGTATGCGGCCAGCAGCACCACGTAGTTAAGCGCTACGCCCCGTAGAGACACTCCTCCCACGGCAACGCCTCCGAGCCCTAACGCCAAGATGCCGCCCGTAACCGCCAAGGAAAGCAACTCTTCCGTACGCCAGCGCTTAGTAGAGTTAAGGGTGCCGATGACCTTTACGGCGTGGACGAAGATTAGGGCTGAAACCGCAGTCAAGCCTACTTCTAGGAGCGTCATCAGGCCCTCAAACAAAGTAGGGGTCTGCCACATAAAGAGGGGGATTCTAACGACTATGACGGAAATGCCCGCGAATAACGCACGCAAGACGCTGCTCCTAGTAGCAGTCACTAAGGATTTTTCGCAAGCAATGTAGGCGAGCAGAGTGGCTACAAACATCACTGCTGCCATGAAGCCGCCTCGCCACAGCACCCCTAGGGTAAGAAACAGCCCTGTCAACCATTCACTGCCCGGCAGAACTATGCGCACAGCGGCAAAAAAGCTAAGCGCAAAAGGCGATAGTTCCCCGTAGAGCTCAGCGCGTGCAAGGAAGAAACCCAGCACCCAAAGCGGAGCTAAACGGTACAATGCTACCCTCAAAGATTTTGGGATCACCACCATGTTGTTTACTGCCGCTACAGATGCCCGCATCGCATTAGCTGCAAACCTACACCCCCCGCATTGCTCGCTGCCTGTGAACACAAGTATACGAGTGCGAAGGCGTGTAATTTGTCGCTTTGAGCATTGTTTTAGACAAAAATGCCGACAAATTTGGCATGCATCTTGTGGTAGACCCGCACCACCCCTACTACCTATTGTAGGTAATCGCGGCGGGCGGGAAAACGGTGTCGGACAGGCTTGGCAGCACTGGGGCTAGGCTCCGCTCCAAGATGCCGCTAAAATGCGCCAGTAATACACCGTAATTAACGACCGGAACGCCTACTTGGGCAGCTTGTTCAAGCCTCGCTAACATTTCGCGCCGGTTTAGCATGCAAGCTCCACAGTGGACGATTAGCCGATAGTCGTGAATATCCGCGGTGAAGTTAGGTCCCTTAGCCCACGTAAAGCGCAGTTCACCCCCTGCCCTCCCCTCAAGCAGGCGCGGAATCTTAACGCGCCCGATGTCGTCCTCCTGACTGTGATGCGTGCAGCCCTCAACGATCAGCACGCGGTCAAGTGGACGCAATTCAGCAATGGCCTCCGCGCCCTGTACTAAGGCTGGGAGGTCACCCTTGTTGCGAGCCATAAGTATCGAGAACGAGGTTAGCGAAGCGTCCTTGGGCAACAGACGGGCAACTTCCGGGAAAACTTGGCTGTCGGTGACAACAAGTTCCGGTGGTGAGTTTAGCTTACTTAATGCCGCCGCTAGTTCTGTTTCGCGGCATACTACAGCAACCCCGCCGCCATCTAGGATGTCGCGCAGGACTTGCACTTGCGGTAGAATCAACCTCCCCTTGGGAGCGGCTTTATCTATGGGGGTGACCAACACCACTGGGCCTTTCCCGGTGAGTAAGTCGCGCACCAGCGGTAATTCTTCGTAAGTGCTCTGCAGTACTGCGGCAATACGCTCCCGGAGTTCGCGCACCCCTTGCCCGGTCAGTGCATTGACCTCAATTGCATGCGATTCGCTGTGTTCCCCTGCTTCTCCGCTAGGTTCCCCGTGGCAGTTTATTACCACTAGGCTGTGTATGCGGCGCTTTCTCAATCGCGCCAGTATGTCTTGTTCTAGAGGATGTAGCGCGTGCGTTTCTACTACCAGTAGGGCTAAGTCGGCTTTGCGCAGCGCCCGCTCACTGAGTTTTACCCTCTCTTTCCCTAAAGGGGTATCGTCATCTAGTCCTGCTGTGTCTACCAGTACTACCGGTCCGTACGGCAACAGCTCCATGGATTTGGCTACAGGATCGGTAGTAGTGCCGGGCTGCGCCGACACTAAGGCCACGCTCTGCTCGCACAGCGCGTTAATCAACGTAGATTTCCCCACATTGCAGCGCCCTAAGATTACAATGTGCGGCCTTACAGCCTGCGGTACCTTGTTCACACTAACACCTCCCGCCGCAGGCGTCTAAACGAAGTACCCCGCCCTTGGCCGATACCTCGTCCCACATTTTGGACACGCCGTCCCAAGCAGCCGCGGCAGTGTTCAAGCGTATCATCAATACAACGTTTGTTCTTGTACAGCTCGTACTGCGCCCTGTAGGGAGCGGGTGTAGCGTTAGGCATGACGATGTTAGCCCCCCGCATCCAGCCCTTTTCTCGGCCGTCTTCTTCCAGTGTGGAAAGAGACGTCGTTACCGGGATATGCACATCTCGCAGCACGAGGCGCGCTACGGCAATCATTTTATAGGTCATGAGCGTGCTCCCGGGGGTAGCCCCACCTAGCGGCGTGTCGGGGTGGGGAATAAACGGACCTACGCCAAACATATCTACCTCGAGCTCCCGCGCGAGGGCAATGTCGGCCGCAAGATCCGCGACAGTCTGCCCTGGCAGACCCACTAGGCAGCCGGAGCCTACCTCGTATCCTAGAGCGCGCAAGTCGTTTAGCTGCTCTACCCTGTCCGCAAGTGTTGAGTCTGGGTGAAAGACGTGATAAAGGTCAGGGTTAGCGGTTTCATGACGAATCAGGAAACGGTCCGCGCCCGCGCACTTAAACGCAGCCAGCTCACTTTTTGGCCGATAGCCAATGCTCAGCGTGATGGCTATGTCGCAGGTGTTCCTTATCGCGTGCAACAAGGCGATTAGCCGCTCCTCGGTAAAGTATGGGTCCTCGCCTGATTGCAGCACTACCGTGCCTATACCAAGGCGGCTTAGTCGATGAACAGCCTCGAGAATTTGCTCCTCCGTCAGCCGATAGCGCGGCAGCCCTGTGTTATCGCGACGCAAGCCGCAATAAAGACAGTTACACGTGCAGATATTCGAGAACTCCAGCAGTCCGCGCAGCCAGATATCCTCGCCTACTTCTTGTCGACGCACAGAATCCGCGGCCTGCCATAGCAGATCTAGGTCGATGTGAGATGTGATACTAAGAAGCTCGCAAATCTCTGACGGGCTTAAGTCTTCCCCCGCGTATTGCATGCGCTCGATTAGACTCTTAGACATACACATCACTCTCCCCACCTAAAGTCTGTTCTAGTTTCATGCGCGCACTGTCTCGCATGGTGCCAGCGGGGATAGCTAGAAGCCATTGTTCCCACCTCGCGTTAGCTGCCTCTTTGGTCGCCGATGAGGCAAACTGCAGAACGTACTCAGCTAGGGTTAGGAGCGCGTTAGCCTGACACATGTCCTTGATGTGCCCTTGCTCTACCAGTTGCATAAACCTAGTACCCCGGCGTTCCTTACGGTAGCAGCCCGTGCACAAGCTCGGCACATAACCGCGCCTGATAATGCCCTCTACTACTTCATCAAGCGAACGATGGTCTATGCCTTCAAACTGGCGGCTCTCACTCTCCTTGCCGTACCCCCCCGGGGCGGTCGAAGACGCCGCGCTCATCTGCGACACCCCTACATCGAGCAGGAAATCACGCATGACGGGCGCCTCGCGCGTAGAGAGGATGATGCCCGCAAGGGGCAGCGCGAGGCGCAGTACGGCCACAACGCGAGCAAATTGTTGGTCGTTCAGCAAATAGGTGTCAGGACAGCACGTATTCTTAGCGGGGCGCACGCGAGGCACCGACACAGTGTGCGGCCCTATACCCCACCGAGATTTGAGTTCATGGGCGTGAGCAATGAGAGACTGTGTGTCTTGGCGGTAGTCATAAAGACCAAGCAACACGCCGAGGCCGAAATCCTCGATACTCCCCTCAATCGCCCTGTCCATAGCAGTGAGGTGATACCGATAGTCGGCCTTAGGGCCACGCGGATGCATAAGCTGATATGTAGGCTCATGGTAAGTCTCTTGAAACAGTTGGTATGTGCCTATGCCGGCGGCCTTTAGCTCGCGGTAATTCTCTACCGAAGTTGCGGCAATATTAACGTTGACACGCCTGATCTCTCGCCCCGAGTGGCCCGCGCGGTATATAGTGTGAATCGACTCTAAGACATAATCGAGCGGCGTGTCGGCGAGGTCCTCCCCCGTCTCCAGCAGCACGCGCTTGTGCCCCATGTTAATGAGAACTTTGGCCTGTTCCGCAATTTCTGCTTGGCTGAGCTTCCTGCGCGTCAAGTGCGTGTTCTCCTGTCTAAAGGAGCAGTACAGACAGCTGTTGGTGCACATGTTAGAGATGTAAAGCGGCGCAAACAACACCACGCGCGCCCCGTACAGCTTTTGTTTAACGCGCTTAGCACTCGCAAAGAGCATGTCATCGAAGTGCTCGGGGAGCGCCAACAGCTCCGCCGCCTCCTCTGCGGTGAGACCCACGCAAGCCTCCGCTTTGGCTAGGATATCCGCTACCCGTTGCGTATCTGCTTGGCGAGACTGTTCTCTTTCGACTACGCTCATAGTTGTGTCTCCCTCTGCCTCTATAGTGCCATAGCGGCCTTTACCTTCACGCCTTCGATGTTGCCGAGCTTCCCTGCCAGCGCCCCAATTTCATCTGTGGTGGCGTCTACGATCAGCGAAATTACCGAGAGCTCCCTCTCCCGGTAGGGCACCCCCATGCGTCCGACAATCACTCCATCATGCTCGCTGAGCACTGCGTTAACGCGTTTGGCCGCCTCAGAGCGGCGCGACACCACTACGCCGACAACGGCAATACGGCTCTCTGATACATTCATCTCTCTCCACTCCCTTCCAAAATAAAAACCTGCTCGCGAAAGCAGGCGTCAACCACAGGGTGGTCCTTCCCCTGCCCTCAGACTACTCCTCGGACTTAGGCCAATATCCAAACCTCGCCCAGAGCATCAGGACAACCCCTCTGCTTAAGGCTATCTTTATTTTACACCAAGTTAATGACTTTGCGAAGAGCTTATCAGAGGGAACGTTGGGGACGGTTCTAAAAGGGTTCAATCGGAAGTTTTGCGCGAAAAAGGCTCAACCTCCATTAATAGTAGAGATTAAGCTTTGAGCAAGTATCGCAAAATTTTCGATTGCCCAGAAGAATGAAGTCGCGA
>QLUB01000039.1 GCA_018725205.1 candidate division NPL-UPA2 bacterium | reverse complement strand
TTGGAGGAAGACCTGCTTACTGTCAAGGTGGTGACGGTATACAGGCGGCATGAACGTAGCATAGGCTCTTGTGTGGAACGTGGGAACCTATACTTCGATGCTAAGGGAGAAATCCAAGCGGCGGAAACCGGGACAAAAGGGGCTGTCCCTTTTGTCCGGGGTGCTAAGAGTTAGCGAGTAGAGGAGGGTATTGATGAAATTTCGTATCGTCGTAGCGTTGTTTGGTGTTAGTGTGCTCATTGGCATGGGTGGTTTCTGGCTCATTGATGACTCACTGGGCCGAGAGTACGCCTTTTGGATGAGTGGCGTGTTCCGCGAGGCACCGCTAGACGACCAGGTTATTGGCCCGCCATTGCCTAGTGTAGACGCTGGGGGGAGGCCGGTACAAGTCGGTAGAGGCACAGTGAACTGGGCATATCCCTACGGCGATAGCTGGCGGGCTATTATGGGGGATATGTTCATGAATTACCCGCAGTTAGCGCGGTTCAGAGAGCTAGACGCTCAGCTTGTTTCATCGGGTACCGCATTGACGATCACATTCCCCCAGCCAACGAGTTCCATTGTCCTAAGCCGCTGGAGGTTTGGCAGAGAGGTAGAGAGTAAGGTCATTTCGAACGGGTACTCCTTCGTACCTAGCACAAGGGGCGTGCACATGTTTGGGATTTGGGCGTCATTTCCTAGGGAGCAGAGCGGGAAAGGCCATGGGACAGGCCAGTATGCTTTCATAGTCCGCGTGAGGTAATCGGGGGCTGTGTTCGGTCCGGTATGGCGCTACTTATGGCCTATGTACCAGGTGGCGTGGGTTCCCACGGCTAGCCAGTTTACCGTGGCGAAGTGGCTCTGCATCTCAGCGTGCACGGTCTCTATGAACTGCGGGTAATCGCTACCCTCTAGGGCTTCAATAAAATCGAGCAGAGCTGAACGCACTTGGTTAAAGTCGTGCAGTATGACTAGGCGCTTGGCTATGCGTTTCATTTCGCTGTACATCACTTGCCGTTCTTCGGCCGGTAATCCATGCGCTACGTGGCTGGCTATCACCACGTCAAAACTCGCGTCTGGGAATGGGAGCCCCCGAAGAACGTCCCCCACCAAGAAATCTATGCCCGATCCCTGCGTCTTGCGCCTAGCTACGTCAACCATTTTGGCTTCTCGGTCGACGCCAGTGGCTGCATATCCGCGTTGTTTCCAAGCGGCACACAGCGCACCGGTCCCGCAGCCCACGTCCAGCACAGTCCTGTAGCCTCGCATACCGAGGGCGCGGTCTGCTAGATCGAACGCGCGGCCGTGCGACCGCCGTTGATAGCTAAAGAACAGGGCGTACAGGGGGGCGATTCTGCCAAAAAGCCCGGGTTTAGTTGGGGTCATTGTTGTGACTCTAGGCACGGAACTATGCGTGCCTTGGTGTTTTGCTCGAAAGCATAGGCGAGTTTGATCAAAGCGCGCTCGCTGTAGGCGGTGCCAGTGAAGGTCAATCCTACGGGCCTTCCTTCAGCCGTATAGCCCGCCGGGACTGTCACGGAGGGGTATCCCGCTTTGGCGGCTATGCCGCAGCCCGCATTGCCTGGGAAAACCAGTGCGTCTAAACGGTCGCGCGTTAAAGCGAGGTCTATTCCATGTTCGCGACAGTGCAGCTGGTTTTGCAGTAGCGCCGTGATATATTCCCCTTCCGTCAAGGTCCCGCTTTTCTCCTCGGCCGCTAATAGCACCGACTGACCGTGTTTCAGACGGGACGCGGGATCTCTACTGTTAAACTCGATCACATCCGCCAGGCTATGCACCGGCACACAGGGGCTGGTCGTGCCGAGATAGGCGTTAATATTAGGCTTGAACTCATAGAGCAACACTTTGTAGTCGCCTTGTTTGGCTTGTGCGGCGTATTCGTCAACTTCGACGATTACCGCACCCAGACGGGTGAGGGCCGCGATCGCGCTGTCGTAAACCGCGGCGCGGGGGGCATCAAGGCCTGCGAAATACTGCCGCACGAGCCCTAGGCGCGCACCCCGCAAGGCGTCAATGCTTAGACCGGCGAGATAGTCCTCTACTTCGTGGCCTTTTTGTGCCATGGTTACCGGGTCTGTTTCATCGACCCCGACCATAGCCCCTAGCATAATGGCGGCATCGACCACGGTGCGGGCGATGGGCCCGGGTGTATCTTGACTGTGTGCAATGGGGATGACGCCCGAACGGCTGATCAGCCCCACCGTGGGCTTGATGCCCACAACCGAGCATGAATGCGCAGGGCTAAGGATGGAACCCGAGGTTTCGGTACCCACCGCTAGGGGAGCAAAGCCCGCTGCCACTCCCGCAGCCGAGCCCGAGCTGGAGCCGCCTACGTCAAAGTCTCCGTAGGGATTTTTCACCTGACCCCCGCGTGAGCTGTAACCGTTAGGCATATCTGCCGTCATAAAATTAGCCCACTCCGTCATATTGGCCTTGCCGAGAATCACTGCTCCGGCGCGCCGTAGCTTAGTGGCGACAAAAGAATCTTTGCACGCCATATGGTTAGCCAGCGCTAAAGAGCCTGCGCTGGTGTGCATCTTGTCTGCGGTGTTGATATTGTCCTTTAGCAACACGGGAATGCCATGCAAAGGGCCGAAACTACCCGTCATTCGCCTGATGGTGTCCATGGCCAAAGCGGTATGCAGGGCATCGGGATTAATCTCGAGCACCGCATTGATACCGGCTCCGCTCTTGTTGTGATCCGCGATACGCCTTAGGCAATGGGCCGTAAGCTGCTCCGAACTGAGTTCTCCCTTTTGCATCGCTTCCTGTAAATCGCGCAATGAGGCATTATCCAGCCAACTGTCTTTGCCCATTCTGCACCTCCGCAACGTTTCATGACACATAGTTCTCCCACGCCCGGGCCGAATCCTACCGGTGTGGCAATAATGCCACACGCAACGAACTGCACTTCGCGGCTGTGCCCCACTGTTCCTGCAGGAATATAGCCACTGCGTGTGTAAATGGATTGTTGTCGAGTATATGGCACCGCGGCATCTATCCGGAGAAAGAGGTGACTCCATGGAATCAATTGCGCTTAAGTAGGCGACTATAGACGCGTGTGACGCCGTTTCTCGAAAGCATGCGCTTCCCGCTGCAAACTAGGTGGATTGACTGATAGACTCATGCTGCTGAGGGGGAGAGAAGAGTGGCAAAAATAATGCTGTTCATCGATGGCACTTGGCTCTATGCCAACACTGCGCGGTTGAGTGAAGTGTTCGGTCGCGCTGAGTACAGGTTAGACTTCGGCAAACTGCCACGGGTTTTGGCGGAAGAGGTTGGCAGCCAGTTAGGGGTTACTGGGGTAGATGTAGTGCGCACCTACCTGTTTGCCTCTATAGCGTCTAACCACGACCCTTTGGATCGCGATCTTGTAGGGCGACGGCAGGACTTCTTTGACATGCTTAAAGAAGAGTACCACTACGAAGTGGAGGTCTACCCAGTCGACTACATGGGCAAACGGCTACGGCGAGTAGACCGCGATCCAGCTGACGCCTTTGAACCCAAGGAGACGTGCGTGGATATTTCGCTGGCTACATCCATGCTCTATCTTGCTGCCATTCCCTACGCTTATGACATCGCCATAGCGGTGCTGGGTGACCAGGACTTTAAGCCGGTTCTCCAGCACGTCAGACGTCTAGGCAAACGTGTGGCTATCGCCAGCATTAAGGACAGCTGCACGTGGGATTACGTAGACCCCCGGGATGAAGCGCGAGTAAAAGACTTTGATATCATTTGGCTAGACGATTTACTTAGCGAGCTGGAGTTAAAGTATGACCCGCACTACTTGCCTTGTGCATCTCCTAACCATAAGGGGCCGCGCGAGGTTTATACCAAATTCCATCCTCGTAAGGGGCAGAAGTTCTACTGCGATGACTGTCGCGAGGAGCGTTCCCGCCAGCAAGAAGCCCAACGTCAGGCTCAGCTGACAGCGGCAGGCAGCGGTGAAGCGGCGCCGGAGGTTGGCGCCACACGCAGGGGTGTTGTAAAGGTCCTTATAAAAGGTAAGGGTTACGGATTCTTGCAGTCTGATGACGGTCTGAACTACTACTTTCACTTCAGTGCCCTGCAGGGTTCAATTTCTTTTGATGACCTCGCTGTGGGGGAGAAGCTGGATTTTGTGGTTAAGGAACAGGCCGGTCCCAGTGTGAATGGGTCTGCCGAGCGGGTCCGCAGAGTGCAATAAGGCTATTGCCTGAACACACCGTTGTGTGTATAATTATGCACATTCGACATACTAGGAGGAAAGCATTGTGAAATCGCAACACTACATTGACTTGGCGGAGCGCTACGGGGCGCACAACTATCATCCACTGCCGGTGGTCATATCTGAGGCTCAAGGTGTCATGGTCAAGGACCCCGAGGGCAAGGTCTATTATGATTTTCTGTCAGCCTATTCTGCGGTTAACCAAGGCCACAGGCACCCCAAGCTGATTAAGGCGATTACGGATCAGCTTGACCGCTGTACCCTCACTTCCCGCGCGTTTCACAACGACATGATGGGCCCGTTCCTAGAGAAGCTTTGTCACTACACTGGCTACGAAACGGCTTTGCCCATGAACACCGGCGCCGAAGCTATAGAAACAGCGCTCAAGCTGGCCCGCCGCTGGGGAGTAGAGAAGAAGGGTATAGCAGACGGACAGCAGGAGATCATCGTCGCCGAGAACAACTTCCATGGCCGCACGATCACGATTGTATCGTTCTCTACGGATCCAATCTCGCGCAACAACTACGGGCCATATACGTCGGGGTTTAAGATTGTGCCTTATGACGATGTTGCCGCGATTGAAGCTGCGATCACCCCTAACACTTGTGCTGTGCTGCTCGAGCCGATTCAGGGCGAAGCTGGGGTCTATGTCCCATCGCCAGGCTACCTGCGTGCGGTGTATGAGCTATGCGAGGCGAATCACATCCTTTTTATCGCCGACGAGATACAGACCGGTTTCTGCCGCACGGGCCGGAGGTTCGCCTGCGACCACGAAGGGGTCAAACCACATGTTATGGCTCTGGGAAAGGCGTTAGGTGGCGGCGTTATACCCGTTTCCGCCGTGGTTGCCGACAGGGCCGTCATGGAGGTGTTTACGCCGGGCTCGCATGGATCGACCTTTGGTGGGTATCCGTTGGCTATGGCGGTCGGGATTGCTGCGCTAGAGATCCTGGAAGACGAACAACTCGATAAGAACGCGGAGCGCCTAGGACACATCTTCCGCGAGTTTGTGGCGGCAATTCCTTGCCCGAAGATGGTGGAAGTGCGTGGTAAGGGGCTTTTGAACGCCGTTGTGTTCGAAGCGGGCTTCGCCGCGTGGGATGTCTGCGTGTCGCTAAAAGAAGCGGGCCTGCTAGCTAAGCAGACCCACGGCAACATTATTCGCTTCGCTCCGCCGCTCATCATAACCGAAGGCCAGCTGATGGACGGTTTGGACATCATAGCTAGGGTGTTTAAGGACATAAAATAGACCGCAAGCGCACCTAGTCGCCTCTGTTCTTCGGTTCCCCTCGAGTCTCTTTTGCATGGACTTCATGCTGGCGAAAAACCCGCTCTGTCCGTTTTTTTAGGGTGCATTTACTACACTAACTCCCCCCGCGCCACAGGGATAACGCGGCCGCCGACGTGGATGGCAATTGATTTGCCTTGCGCTTCTGCATGGATACGCAGCTGGGAGGGGCGTTTAATTTCGTAGCCTTGCTCGACATTAGCGCGGATTCTCGGCTCACCGAGATAACGGTGTTTAACGAGGTAGGCCGCCAGGCAGCCGTTAGCGCTGCCGGTGGCGGGGTCTTCGGGGATGCCGAGATAATCGGTAAAGACGCGCGCGTTAAAGTCGTTGCCCGCTTCATAGGTTTCGGGCGCAAACACGAGGATGTTTTTGGCAGTGTAGGGGGCGACAAAGCGCAGAAGCTGCTTGGTCTCTGGCGCGGCGCGGCGCACCGCGTCCAGCGTGCGGAGGGGCACGATAAAAAAAGGCAGCCCGGTGGACACTTCTTGCGGGGCGAAGCGAGTGTCTAGGTCCGCAGGGGAAAGTTGCAGCAACGCGGCCATGGCCGTGTGGGAGACTGTCTCGCCAAACTCCGGCTCAATTTGGCGCATCCACAGCACGTCGGGCTTGCCGTCGCGATAGGTAAAAGTGACGGTAATCGGCCCGACTTTGAGGTTGAGCGTTATCGCATCCACTGCCAGACTCAAGATTTCCTGCTGAATCACATATGCTGTCCCCAGTGTCGGGTGCCCTGCAAAGGGCACTTCTTCGGCAGGCGTAAAAATCCTGACGTTAAAGCCCCCGCTCTCAGGTTCTTCGCGTATAATAAAAGTGGTTTCGCTGTAGTTCATTTCTTTGGCGATGAGCTGCATTTCTGCATCGGTAAGCCCGACGCAGTCGCGCACTACCGCCAATTGATTGCCGGCATACTTCTTTTGGGCAAACACATCTACAGTGTAAAATCTTCTTGGCACAGTTTTACCCCTTTCAGTTCGTAATAAGTTTACGATAGACTGCCTGGCAGGGCCGTTGTCAATGTTTAGGCAAGCAAAATCAAGGAGGTAAGCCAATGAGCAAAGTAGCAGAGAAGTTCCTGAGATATGTGCGGGTAGACACTGCGTCAGACGCCAATTCGCCGTCCCAGCCGAGCACGTACCGGCAGGTGGAGTTTGGTGCCGAACTGGCCAAGGAGATGCGCGAAATGGGCCTTGCGGACGCGCATATCGACGAACATGGGTATATCTATGCCACAGTTCCGGGGAATGTCGAGGGGGTTCCAGTTATCGGGCTGATTGCCCATATGGATGTGGTGGCCGATGTGCCCTCGGCTGATGTCAAGCCGCAGATTGTCAAGAACTACGACGGCGGCGACATCGTTCTAAACGCTGAGCTTGGCCTAAAAATGTCGCCTGCAGACTACCCCGAACTCGTAAATTATCGTGGCCAAGACATTATTACCACCGACGGCACTACACTGCTTGGCGCAGACAACAAGGCTGGCATTGCTGAGATTTTGGCGGCGGCAGAACACTTGCTAGCGCACCCTGAGATTAAGCGCGGGACGCTCCGCATTGCTTTTACCCCCGACGAAGAGATTGCGCGGGGAACGGCCAAATTCGACGTCGCTAAGTTTGGCGCGGACTTTGCTTATACGCTTGATGGCGGTGCGGTAGGCGGCATTGAGTTTGAGACGTTTAACGCGGCGTCAGCCAAAATAACTATAAAAGGACGCAACATCCACCCGGGCGCGTCCAAGAACAAGATGCGTAACGCCATACTAATGGCCACGGAGTTTAACGCCATGCTACCCGCGGCGGAGCGTCCCGTGCACACCGAAAACTACGAGGGCTTCTATCACCTAAACGAGGTGCGCGGTACACCCGAGCAGGCCGAGCTTAAGTACATTGTGCGCGACCATTCGCGCCCTGTGTTCGAAGCGCGTAAGGCTCGGCTAACGGCGATAGGGGAGTACCTTAACGGGGTGTACGGCGCAAAGAGCTTTACAGTTGACCTCGCCGACTCCTACTACAATATGGAAGAAAAGCTCCGTTACCATATGCACATCGTGGAGCTGGCGAAATCGGCGATGCGGGAGCTCGGCATCGAGCCGGTCAATACGCCGGTACGGGGCGGCACGGATGGCGCACGGCTGTCATTTATGGGTTTGCCGTGCCCTAACATCTTTACAGGAGGGCACAATTACCATGGCACGCACGAGTATATCCCCATCCACTCTATGGAAAAAGCTGTAGAGGTTGTCCTAAAGATTAACGAGCTAAACTGCCGCTGAGCGCAAGGCGGTCAGCTCCTTACTTGCTTTTGCATGCGGCACACACGCCGAAAACCTCTAGGCGGTGGCCGGTAATATGGAAATTGTGGCTTGCCTCAAGCTGCCCTAGTGCGGTGGTGACGGGGCAGCTGTCCATACGCGTTGAAACCCCGCAGCGCGTGCAAGTGAGGTGATGGCTGTGCCCGTAGGCCGAAAGCACATACGTGAACTTGCTACCTAATGGATGGTGCATCTGCTCCACAAGCCCCTTCTCTAGCAGGACTTCCAGCATGCGGTAGATGGTCGATAAATTAACAGAATCGTCCTTGTGGCGCAGCCTAACGTGAATGCTATCGACAGACAAGGGTGCCTGCGCCTCGGCAAGTATGCGCACTACTGCCTCGCGCTGCCGTGTTTTCTTGATGCCGTTGCGGCGCAAGAGGTCAGCCGCCTGCACTTTGGTCACAGGCTTACCCTCCTACGCCGCCGAGTTTCCTGACACCCAAAAATAAGACAAACGCAGCCGCGTTGAGCATTACGATCACAGCACCGGTGGGGAGGTTGTACACGTAAGAGGCAAAAACTCCTAGTACCACGCAGGTTACCGAGACCACTGCCGCTACGGCAATTGTGGACTTAAAGCCTTTGGCCACTTGCAGTGCCGTGACGGTCGGGAACACAATCAGGCTCGAGATAAGCATGGTGCCGACAACTCTAATGCCTAGGGCAATGGTCATGGCGGTAAGCATGGCGGTCATGTAGTTGATCAGGCGCGTATTAAGCCCTAAGACGCGCGCGAAGTCTTCGTCGTGGGTAACCGCAAACAACTGGTTATAGAAGAGAACCACCGCGCCTAGAATAACCGCAGCCAAGGCGGCAGAAATAAGTACGTCCGCGTGGCTAATGACTAGTATACTGCCGAAAAGGAAGCTCATGAGGTCAACGTTAAAGCCTTGCGCTAGGCTGGCTACCAACACCCCGGCGGCAATTGAGAAGGAAGAGACAAGGCCAATGGCGGCATCGCCGTGCATGCCTGTCCGTTCGCTCAGAGTGAGGATAATCAGCGAAGCCACGGTAACCAGCGGGATGCTCACAAGCAGCGGTGAAGCTTCCAGCAAGAGGGCTAGGGCCACGGTGGCAAAACTGACGTGTGCCAACCCGTCGCCGATCAGCGATAGTTTGCGCAACACTAGGAAGCTGCCCAAAAAGGCACAGCATAAGGCGATAAGTGTGCCGACAAGCAGCGCGCGTTGGACAAAGGTAAAAGAGATTGCTTCTGCGAGTAAATCAGTTAGCGCCATGGCCGTGCCTCCAACAGAACAGATGCTGCGATACGGAACCAAAGTAGGCGGTCATGGCGTCCGAGCCGCAGAACTCCGCGTAAGTGCCAAAAAACACTAGGCCGCGATCTAAGTACATTAGCTTCTTAGTATATTTGCCGATGGAACCGATATCGTGTGAAACCAGCATAATGGTGACGCCGTCGCGCTCGTTGAGTTCTCGCAGGAGCGCGTAGAATTCATCGCGAATTTTGGGGTCAAGCGCACTGGTAGGTTCGTCTAGGATGAGCAGGGCCGGGGAGCTAACCATAGCACGGGCTAGCATCACGCGCTGCTGTTGCCCACCCGAAAGGTTGCCGACTTTTTTGTCGCTAAGCGAGGCTGCGCCCAGACGGGCGAGGACAGCGTCAGCGCGTACGCTGTCCTCTACGGTGAAAAAGCGCGGCTCTGGCTTTGACGCCAAGAGGCCGGTCATCACAATTTCCTTCACGGTGGCGGGAAAGAGAGGGTCATTCTGCATCGCCTTTTGGGGCAGATAGCCTATGGAGTGGTGTCTTTTGTCGTCCACAAAGCGAATATGTCCACTTGCGGGCGGTAAGAGCCCGAGCAGCGACTTAAGGAGCGATGTTTTGCCCGAGCCGTTAGGTCCTGCGATCCCAATGTAGTCGCCTTGTTCCACGACAAACGATACGCCACTTAAGACCTCGTGCCGACCGTACTTAAGCGTTAAGTCCTTGACCGAAAGTATGGCTGACATAACTACCTTAATCCTTCGCGCAGTCTGGCGAGATTACCTTCCATAATGGACAAATAGGTCGCTCCGCCTCTAAGGTCGTCGCGCGAAACGTTATGGGCTCCGTGCAAGAGCAGCATGCGCGCTCCGGTAGCTTCGGAGATGATGCGCGCCACCCGTGGCTCAACCAGTGCTTCATGATAAATAACCTGGCTACCCGTCTTCCGTACGTTCTCGATCAGCTCAGCAATGCGCCGCGGAGTGGGCTCGGCAGTAGGCGAGAAGCCGACGTAGGGTGACTTATGCTCGAGGCTGTATCTGCGCGCAAAGTGGCCAAAGGCAAAGTGGCCTGCATAAAGTATGGTCCGATTCTCTATCGTAGCCAAGAAAGAGGCAAACTGTTCATGCAGAGCCTGCAACTTAGCTTTGTAGGCATCGCCATTTTGGCGGTAGAACGCAGCATTGTTAGGGTCAGCTTGGGCGAGCCCCGCGACGATGTTGTCCACCATTTGTTTGGCAAACACTGGGTCAAGCCAGATGTGCGGGTCTTTCCCGTGGGCATGCTTGTGGTCAGGGTCTCCATCTTTATGGTCAGGGTATTCTACAACTGACACGACATCGCGGTCTTGCGCATCGCGGAAGAAGTGGCGCCCTGCTTCAAATTCTGAGGGCAAGTGACCAGTCACTAGTACGTAAGTCCCGGCCGTTTCAATGCGTATAGAGAAGATGGAGTCGTTGCGGTTCTGGTCAAACTCTAGTGTGTAGATGCCAGCGCGCGGGCTAATGGTGCCACCGTGCTGAAGTAGGGTAGGGGTTGCCTGCTCAAACAAGCCTTTCGCATCAAGTTTTGCCGCATCTAGGGCGTCTTGCTTGCTGTAGGCAGACTGCATAAACACGATAGGCATCGTTGGGTCGGCGTACTTGCCGTCCACTCGACTAAACACCAGTTGGTAGTATCCTGGCACAAGGTCAAACGCGCCCACCCATTCATAGGGGTCTTCATGCTTTTCCTGGGCCTCAAGTTCTATGCCGTGGCTGGCGTCTACGACAACCACAGGTCTTCCTTGCAGGGCTTTAATTACCCGTGGGGCCCAAGGTTCCATGTACTTGCTGGTATAGATAAATACGTCCGCGCGGTGGATGTTGGCAATGTCACGCGGGGTGGGCTCAAAGGCGTGCGATTCGACGCCCGGGGGCAGGAGCAAAGATACTTGCACTTTATCCCCGGCAATAGCCCGTACAAAGTCATACTGGGGGAACAGAGTTGTGATTACCGTAGGCCGTCCGGTACCGGCTAAACGGGTCTGCAGCGCGGCGCAACCCGACAGAGAGAGCGAAAGAACAAGGACGAGCGGTACAACTAGGAATCGTTTCATGGGAGCCTCCTTATGTATGTGGATACTTGCTTAGTGCAAATGCAATGCATTTGCATCTACATCTGCACTTAGTATAACTTACTTTGCGCTAATAATACACGTTTGCGCAAAATTTATTTTGCTTTCGCTTTTGACTCTGGTTGCGCTGCACTGTACAATTCTTCTAAGGTAGCGAGGGGGGAATTGCGTGCGTCAGCTGTCACTTAGACTACAAGCTGTGCTTGCCCTGCTGCAGAATACGGCTTGTCTGGGCGATATCGGCAGTGACCACGCCTTTCTCGTTGCCGCCGCCGTCTTGCAGGGGAAAGCCCGGCGCGGCATTGCGGTTGAGCTGTGCGAACTGCCGTGGCAGCAAAGCAAAAGAACGGTCCATGCGTTAGGGCTTAGTGAAGTAGTAGATGTGCGCCTAGGCGACGGGTTAGAGCCGCTTCTACCGGGTGAGGTGCGTGCGCTGTGCATTGCCGGCATGGGGGGAGGGACTATCCGTGGGATACTGGAACGGGGCCGCGACAAGCTCAGCCAAGTTAGCCAAATGGTGCTACAGCCTAATGTAGATGCCGGAGTGCTACGCAGGTACTTGTGTGACACCGGGTACAGCGTTACGGATGAGACTGTGGTTGAGGAGGCGGGTGTAGTCTACCAGGTGATGCGAGCAGAGCCGGGACAAGTGGACGTGTTGTATACACCACTGGAGCTGGAATATGGGCGCATAAACCTAAGCAGACTCGACCCGCAAACGGTTAGTCTGTTAAAACGCGACTTGGCGCACTGGCGGCGCGTAGAGATGAGTCTGCAAGCGGGGACACAGGGACACATTGAAGAGCGCAGGCAGTGGGTTAGTGAGAGAGTGTGCGCCCTGAAGGAGGTCTTGGAAAATGTCTGTTAGCGTAAAGCAAGTGGTTAGCGTAATTGAAGACCTAGCGCCTCTAAGGCTCGCGGAAGAATGGGATAACGTAGGCCTCTTAGTTGGATCCTACGGCAATAGCGTAAACCGCGTGCTGCTTGCGCTTGACGTGACCGAGGAAGCTGTGGATTGGGCTTTGGCTGTGGGGTGCGATCTCATTATTGCGCATCACCCCGTTATCTTTCGCCCTCTTAAGGCTCTACGCACCGACTTGCCGCAAGGTCGCATTCTAGAAAAGCTTATTCGCTCTGGGCTATCCGTTTATGCCGCTCATACTAACTGGGACAAATGTCATTCCGGAACGAGCAGGCGCCTAGCTGAGTTGCTCGGCCTTAGCAATGTAAGCGTACTTAAGACAATGGGTCAGTCAAAAAACTACAAGCTCGTGGTTTTTGTGCCGGAGTCACACCGTGATGCTGTCTTTCAGGCGATGGCTGCCGAAGGTGCCGGACACATCGGCGACTATAGCCACTGCTCCTTTTATGCGCAGGGGAAGGGCACGTTTATGCCGCGCGCGGGCGCGCAGCCTTATCTTGGTCGTGTGGACGAGTTAGCGCATGTCGAGGAAGTGCGACTGGAGGTGGTTGTGCCGGAGCAGAAGCTGCCTATGGTGCTTAAGGGCCTTAGGGCAGCCCACCCTTATGAAGAAGCGGCCTATGATGTGATAGAGCTTCACAATGCGGGCTTAGTTTACGGTTTAGGTTGCATAGGGGAGCTCACGCCGCCGCTTGCCTGGCCCGAGTTTAGTTCATTGCTGCGCAATTTGTTTCCCGCCGCACGTGTAGCTGGGCGAATGCCTGCAGAGGTGCACAAGGTCGCTGTGTGCGGTGGGGCAGGCGCAGAGTTGTTGCATCTAGCCCACGCAACTAAAGCAGAAGTGCTTGTTACCGGCGATGTGGGGCATCACCACGCACTGGAAGCCGAGGCGCTTGGCATGGCCGTCGTTGATGCCGGGCACTACGCGACGGAAGCTTTTTTGCTGCAAGATTGGCATACTTTGCTGACAAAATTTGCACACTCTAAACAGCTGCCATTAGAATTCCACATATTTAGCCCTAAGAGATCGCTTTTTTCGGATTTGCATTTGACGCGGACAAATGCTATTATGTAAACAACGCTTTTGCTCTTGTCAGCAGAAGCCGAGTAGAATAAAATATGTTGTCAAGTAGATCGGGTAGTTACGCGGCAAGCTTTTGCCACGAGGAAAGTCCGGGCTCCGCAGGGCAGAGTGCTGGTTAATGGCCAGTCGGGGCGACCCGAAGGAAAGTGCCACAGAGACATACCGCCTTGAGCTGACTAGTCAGCAGGGGTAAGGGTGAAAAGGTGAGGTAAGAGCTCACCAGCGGCCTGGTGACAGGCACGGCTAGGTAAACCCCACTTGGAGCAAGACCTAATAGGGGAGAGGTAAGAGCTGCCCGCTCGTTCTCCCGGGTTGGTCGCAACCGGCGCACAGCGCCAACGAGGCTGATGGCAACATCCGTCCTAGATAGATTACTACCACCGCGCAAGCGGTACAGGACCCGGCTTACAGATCTACTTGACACTTACCCGTCCCCGATGTATCGGGGACGGGTACTTTTGTACTGCCTAATCCTTACGGCTTAAGTTGCCGCGTGGTCAGAGCATAGAGGCCGACAAAAAGGGAAGTTATCATCAAGACAGCGCCAGCAACCTGATACCCTCGGGGCACGCTGCTTACTACGCTAGCTTCAGTGGATTGGAGTTTCACGGCATCAGTTGCCTTGAGCGGCGTGCTCGAGGCTGGCTCGCGCCCGAATCCAATGGCAGGCTCTACAGTCATATGCTCAAAAATGGTTTCTACCTCAGTGAGTGATGCCAAGGACTCAATTTCTTCTGCAGTTAACTCTGCTCTCACCATATGTCCCTCCGGCTCTCCACTGGGCTTTACGTTTATTGCAGCAAGCGCGGCCTCAATTGTCTTAATGGATTCTTGTACTGCTTCTAGTCTAAGTTGCCCCACGGCAGTGAAGAAGGCCTCTGCTATCTCGGGGACAGGGGTGATGCTCCTGTCGGGAGGTGCGGGTAGGACCATCCTTTTGGGAGGCTCCTGCCCAATAACAGCAGGATAGACGAAAAACTCGCATCGTTCTACATGGATGTGGAAAAAAACGACAAGGCAGAGTTCCAAGCTCGCCTAGAGACTCTAGTCAAGACGGGGGAAAACGAAATGTCCGTAGTCGACCC
>QLUB01000038.1 GCA_018725205.1 candidate division NPL-UPA2 bacterium | reverse complement strand
CCGGCAGTGTTCAGCAGTATGGCTTCATCCGCTCCGCGTGAGCGGGCTTCTTTTTTTGCCAGTACATTGTCCATAAAGTTCGTGGTTTTATGGTTGCAGAGCGGCGAGTGTTCGTTGCGGCGGGTGGAGCGCGCGATTACTGCAATAAGTCCACGCTCGTATTGCGCGGCAGCGTACGGCTCTCCTCGCCGCACAGTGACAGAGATGTTGACCGGGCTTCCGGGGGAAGCAAGCAATCCCTCGCTCGCGCGAGGGGAGAGTGTGAGGCGAAGTGCCCCGCTGTCGAGGTCATTGGCGGAAATAACAGCGTTTACTGCCGCGTTAAGTAAAGCTGCGCAGGGCACTGTGTAGCCAAAGGCGGCGGCAGAATGTGAAATGCGTGTGATATGCTCTCTTAGCAGGCACGCCTCTCGCGCGCGCACTAACATCGTCTCAAACAGACCGTCCCCATACAGATAAGAACGATCGGCAAGCGGGACAACGCCGTCTGACGTTGGCACTAGCGCCCCATTGACATAGCAGTAGTCAGTCATCTGACTGTACTCCTAGACTCATCAGCATAGCTTTTGCTTTATGCAACGTTTCTTCGTACTCGAGTTTGGGGACGGAGTCATAAACCACGGCGCCTCCCACCTGTAAATACAAGCGATCGCACTGATTGACAAAAGTACGGATGGCAATGTTGAGGTCAGCACAACCGTCAAACCCGATATAGCCGATAGCCCCCGTATAAATGCCGCGTCGCACGGGTTCTAGTTCTTCGATGATTTCCATGGCCCGGATTTTGGGTGCCCCGGTGATTGAGCCGCCGGGGAAAGTGGCTTTCAGCAAGTCCACGAAGTCCTTTGTCGGAGCAAGCTCACCGCGCACCGTAGAAACGAGATGAAACACTTGAGCGTACTTCTCAAGCACGATCAGCTCGGGCACGTGTACTGAGCCATAAGCGCACACGCGCCCTAGGTCGTTACGCATCAGGTCGATAATCATGACCAGCTCCGCGCGGTCTTTGACACTCCCGAGCAGCGCCTTGGCATTAGCCTCATCTTCTGCCGGAGTGCGCCCGCGGGGACGCGTCCCCTTGATGGGACGGGTTTCTACTAGGCGGTTTTGCACCGCAAGAAACCGTTCCGGCGACGAGCTAAGCACGCGCAACCCTTGGCCGCAGTCTAAATAGGCGGCAAAGGGAGCCGGATTTGCCCGACGCAACCTGCGGTACAACTCAAAGGGGGGCAATCGGAGCGGCGCCTGTAAACGCTGCGTCATGTTAACTTGGTAGACATCGCCCTGCACGATATACTCTTTGATCGCGTCTACCGCCCGCGAATACGAGTCGCAGGAGAAGTGAGCCTTAACGTCTGCCGGAGATAATTTTGGCCCGGCCCACGGGTCGTGTGTCCCCGGGCGAACAGCGGACAGCCTCTCTTTGAGCTGAGAGAGTTCACGCTCTGACTGCGCTACAATGTATGCCTTATTCTCAACATGGTCTACCGCCAAAACCGTGTTGTAAAATGCCAAGTAAATGTCAGGCGTCTGCAGGTCGTTTTGAGCTTTTTGCGGAAGCGACTCGATCATGCGCCCTAAATCATAGGAAAAGAAGCCTACTGCGCCGCCGGTGAAAGGAATCGTGTGCTGCGTACGCGGTAAAGCGAAACGCTGCAAGAGGGACCTCAGTTCAGCCAGCGGATTGGCGGTCTTTACCACAACTTGTCCGTGCTCCTCGTACTGCACTTTTCGTCCCCACGACTTAAACGTGAGAAAGGGGCTGCTTCCCATAAACGACCACCGGCCCATGGTGGCACTTATGAGGCTACTGTCAAGCCAAAACGGGTACGGGTCATCGTGCAGTAGGGTAAATGCGTCCTCTGGTGAGCCTACAAGCTTAGTTTCCTCGACGAGGAGTTTCATCCTGACGCGCCCCCCTAAACACTGTAGCTAAGAAAGTTTGCGAGAATGGTTCTGCCGTGTTCCGTCAAAATGGCCTCAGGGTGAAACTGCACCCCCTCGAGGTA
Source organism: candidate division NPL-UPA2 bacterium (assembly GCA_018725205.1). Classification (GTDB taxonomy): domain Bacteria; phylum Bacillota; class UBA994; order UBA994; family UBA994; genus UBA994. The sequence continues at coordinate 12,374 of QLUB01000038.1, read as the reverse complement.
GGGGATGCTGATATGGCGGAGTCCCATAATCTCTCCGCAGGCGGTCTCGGCGGTCACTGCGAGGGACGCAGGCAAGCTCGCGCGCTCTACGACAAGCGAGTGATAACGCGTGGCCGAAAAAGGTGAAGGCACTCCCGCGAATACGCCCACATTCGCGTGGAAGACATCCGAGTTCTTACCGTGGACCGGGACGCTCGCCCTAACGATCCGCCCGCCAAAAGCCTGGCCCAAGCACTGGTGCCCGAGACAAATGCCAAGTATGGGTATGTGGCCGGCAAAACGGCTGATTACCGCGAGCGAAATGCCAGCCTCGCGTGGCGTGCACGGGCCGGGGGAGATAACAATCTGCTGCGGGCAGAGTTTAGCTATCTGCTCACAGGTGATACTTTGGTGGCGAAACACCCGCACGTCTGCACCGAGTTCGCCAAAGTACTGCACTAAGTTGTAGGTAAAGGAGTCGTAGTTGTCAATCATCAAGAGCATGGTCACACCTGCTTGCGTTTCAGAAGTTGTTCATACAGATCGCGCACGGTGTCACCCGCGGGCGGCACTCTGGCCAAGGGGGCGATTTGGGAAAGTGGCACCAAAACAAACTCGCGCTCGCACATGCGGGGGTGGGGAATGACCAGATCGTCCTCAATTATACACTCTTGGCCATAGAGCAGTATGTCGATGTCCAGCGTGCGCGGACCAAAGCGGATGCTGCGCACACGCCCCGCCGCGTGTTCGATGTCCTGCACTGCGCGCAGTAAGCGATGGGGACTAAGCTCTGTCTCTATCTCAACAACAGTGTTAAGGAATTTGCCCTGTGCCGTGTAGCCAACCGGCTTGGTTTCAAGCGTGTCCGCCACTCTAAGCACGGTGATCCCCACTGTGCATTCTAGGGCTTTGATCGCTACGCTCAGAGCTTGCTCCCTGTCCCCTAGGTTGCTTCCTAGGCTAAGATAGGCGCGCGCCACTGACTTGCCTTCTTTCTATTTCTACCCCTGCGAAGTCCATGCACAGGGCTAAGGGGGGATGCAGTTTCTTAACAGTTACACGCACCGACAAAGCTCCGAAGGCTAATACAGCCGCCGCAATTCTCTCAGCTACGGTCTCAAGTAGCCTGCAGGGCGATCCTTCCATAATGCTCTGCACAGTTTTACAGACGGCGGCGTAATTTAGCGCGAGCGCCAAGTCGTCGTTATCTGCCGCAGGCCGCATATCACACTCTATCTCCAGTGAAACGGAAAAGCGCTGCCCGAGCACTGTTTCCTCAGGTAAAGCGCCGTGATAGCCGTAGAACAACATGTTCGCAAGTAGCAGCTTGTCTGCCATTAGTCAACACCTCCTTGCACCAAGGCATCTGTCATGCGCGCTACGCGCTTCATTGCCCGAACATCGTGGACGCGCACGATCTTTGCTCCATGCGCGATACTTACGGCTACCGTGGCGGCAGTTCCTTCTAGTCGCTCGTCTACCGGCAGCCCGAGTACCTGGCCAATCATGGACTTACGTGAAGTGCCAACTAGCAAAGGAAAGCCAATGTCGACAATTTCACGTAAACGCTGCATCACTACGAGGTTTTGCCTCCATGTCTTCCCAAACCCGATGCCAGGGTCAAGTATGATGTTTCCTTCGCGCACTCCTAAGCTAAGGGCCTGCTTGACCATGGCCCCGAGGTCGAGCTTAATCTCTCCTATTAGGTCATGGTAGCGCGGTTCTGCTCGATTGTGCATTAGGCAGAGAGGGACATTGGCTGCGGCAGCTAGTGCAAGCATCTCCGGGTCTCTTTGCCCTCCCCACACGTCGTTGAGCATACCGGCTCCTTCTGCTAGTGCCATGCGGGCAATCTCGGCCTTGTAGGTATCGATAGATACGGGCGTGGCGGTGGCACGGCATACGGCTCTTACTACGGGGATGACACGCCTAGCCTCGTCTTGCGCCGAGACAGGTGTAGCCCCGGGCCGAGTGGACTCTCCGCCGATGTCGATTATATCCGCGCCTTCCTCCACCATTGCTAACGCGCGCTCTACGGCGCGGCGGGGGTCTAGATAAGCCCCTCCGTCAGAAAAGGAATCAGGCGTAATGTTGAGTATTCCCATAATCAGGGTGCGTTGTGTGACCTCTAAACCCTGGCGACCCATTAGTGCTTTCCCTTGATTAGTGCCAGCGCTTCGGTGCGGGTTATATGGTTGGTACGAAAAATACCCCGCACTGCGGAAGTAACCGTTGTAGAACCAGGTTTCTTGACGCCGCGTATAGTCATACACAGATGTTCGGCCTCAATCACCACTAAAGCTCCCTTAGCTTCTAGCTTGTGCATAATGGTGTCTGCTATTTGTGTCGTTAAACGCTCCTGTAGCTGCGGTCTGCGCGACAGTGTTTCCACTACGCGCGCCAACTTGCTGATACCTGAAATTTTCTTCGGGTGAGGAATATAGGCTACGTGCGCCTTGCCAAAAAACGGGAGCAGGTGGTGCTCGCACATGGAATAAAGGCTGATATCCTTCACTAACACCATTTCGTCATGGCGCTCGGTGTAAAAACACTTATCTAGATGCGTTCCGGCGTCCACATGCAATCCAGAAAACACCTCTTCATACATCTTGGCCACACGCGCCGGGGTCTCCTGCAGTCCTTCGCGGTCTGGGTCCTCCCCCACCGCCTCGAGGATCATGCGCACAGCTACTTGAATCTTGGCGTGGTCAATCATGCCGGGCTATGATATCGTCAGCTTGGCAGCGAGATTCTTTAGCTCTTCAAGCGACGAAGCGATTTCCTGCACTGCCGCCACCACCTCGTCTAATGACTCGGATTGCTGCTTAGTGACAGTGTCGATAAGTCTTGCATCGCGCATAATCTCGTCGCTCGAACTGCGAATGCCCTTGACGATGTCTTCAATTTTGGTGACGGATTGCGAACTGCTCTTGGCGAGCTTGCGAATTTCGGCGGCAACTACGCCAAACCCACGTCCTTGCTCCCCCGCCCGTGCCGCCTCGATGGCTGCGTTAAGGCCGAGCAAGTTTGACTGATCGGCTACGGACTTAATAAACTGCAGGATGGTATCTGTTTCACCAATGTTTGACGCGGACTCCTCTGTCAGCCCATGCAACCGCTGACCGATGCCATTAAGCTCAGCAGCCACACCGGCAATTTTCTCGGTGGTAGAGGTGATGTGCTGCATGCCGTTCCAGAGCTCATTTGCAACACGCGCTAGGGATTCTTGCCGTTCCACGTTTTCCGCGAAGGCGACGGCGCCGATAATTTCGTCTCCTTCCAAAAGTGGGATCGCAATCCCGACATATGGGAACCCGAATAGCTCGGGTCCTACTCGCGCGGCTTTGCGCGCCCCTTCACGCATCGCTAGGTCCACAAGCGTACCCTTCTTAAACTCCTGCCCGGGCACAATCTTGTAATCAAGGTTCTTGCCCTTCTCGTAGTGCACATAGCGCTCGCAATCCACTATGGTGATGGCCATGTCCGACACGAGCAGATGCTTAATGTGCGGGGCGACTGCGACAAACGCTTCTAGGATGTTCATCAAGATTCCTCACTTTATGTTTTTTGGGCAAGACCTCAAACCAAAGTTACGAGCCAGTTCCAAGCAATGGCGAGAGCGGCAAAAATGTCGGTGTTAAGTTCCAGCCAGTAAGCGACAAGTCCAATTAGAGCGGCGGGAACAGTGGTAATGACTACTGCGTGCCAAGCTGAACGCCGGTCGAGGGCAATCAGCGGCAGAATGGCGTCACCGTCTTGAGAAATAGCGTTTGCCACCAGCGCCGCAAAGGGCACATGACCTTGCATAAATAAGGTAACAAATATAATCTGCGGCCCACACCCGGGAATCATGCCGACGAGTGCGCCAATCAGAACTGCGGCAATGCCTGCGGTCCTAAGCGTCGACTCTATCAGCAGCTCCCCTTGGGCGTAGTCGCCGCGACCGAGTCCAAGCACTGCCAGCTCATACATTAACAAGCCAACAAACACCCACGTGATGACAAACGCCGTCTCTTGCGCGTTGTGAATAAGTGTTTCACGCAGGGATGTGACCTTCTGCTCCGTTTCCTCATGCGTGTCACTAGTTAACAACTTTCTGCCAAGCAGCATCCATACAATAGACAAGATAGTGCCCGACACACCGACTATCAGTCCAAGGTTAGGCACCGCCAAAGCGTTAATGTCGACTTGCAACAGACCGAGCACGCCTAGCACCAAACCTATGCCCAGCAACAGCCAGTACCATAGATACCCGTGGTGAGTTATGCGATAGGCCAGAGTATCTGTGGCCTGATGCCCGCGTGCAACGTGGTGCAGGGCCAAGTCGATTTCGTCACCCTCTGCATGCCCGACATGCGGGACGCGCACGGTGTGGCGAGCTTGGCTATGCCGCTTCTTAAGTTCGCTCTTGCTGCGCTTCCTCTTCTCGTAGGCCTCACGCAGATTGGCACCAATCTGCGTGCCGTCAATGACGTAACCAGTAATCATCCCGACTAGTACGGCAATAGCACTGACGATGACGTAATGCCGTGGGATGCCGGCGATCATCACAAACGACGAGTCACCGGTGGTAGCTATCAGTGCCGCTATGACAGCGCCAAACGATACCGAGCCCCGGATGAACAGCGGCATTAGGAAGATGGTGCCGCCACATCCCGGCGTCACCCCGAGCAAAGCTCCAAACACAGGCTGCCACCGTTTAGACTTGGTGATGGACGCCACAAAGCGACCCGACATCCTATAGTTAAGATACCCAAACAAGAGGAGCACTGCCCCCACAAACACGCCAATATCTACAAACGCGCCTGCGGCACTAGCGAGAACTAACTCTAAGACTTTTGCCAGCATTAAAATCCTCCTCTTTATTCAGTGCTGCCCGACTAGCAGCTAACTTTCACCTACATTCGCCACAGTCAGTCCAAGTCCTGCCTGTCTGCTCGCGGTCTTGACACTGAAGAAGTGAAATTGTACATTGGTCATAATGACGGAAGAGTAAGGAGGGTGCCTGCTGTGACCAACACCAAACCCGTAAGAATACGCATTGCGCCGAGTCCCACAGGCGATGTCCATGTAGGAACCGGGCGGACCGCGCTATACGACTACCTTTTCGTAAAGCAGACCGGCGGGACGTTTATTATGCGCATTGACGATACCGACCTAGCCAGGAACACGGCACACGCGGAGGCTGGCGTCTACCACGGGTTACACTGGCTTGGGCTTGACTGGACTGAGGGTCCGGACAAAGGGGGGCCGCATGCGCCCTATCGGCAAAGTGAACGGCTCGCGCTGTACCAGCAGTATGCCGAGCAGTTACTGACAGCAGGACATGCCTACTACTGCTACTGTACTGCAGAGGAACTGGAGGCTCTGCGGGCTCTGCAGACAGCTGCAAAAGAGGATCCCCGCTACAGCGGCAAGTGTCGCGACTTGTCGGCATCGGCGAGGGAAGCACTCTCTGCGTCCGGTCGCATCCCGACAATCCGGCTCAAGGTCAAGGGTAAGGTAATTGGCTTTGATGACTTAGTGCGCGGATGGATTGAAACCGACACCTCGCTGATGGGCGATTTCATTATCATGAAGTCAAACGGAATTCCCGTCTACAATTACGCCACAGTCATTGACGACAACCTGATGGAGATTACTCATGTGACGCGGGCGGCAGAGCATATCGTCAACACTTTTCCCCAGCTCCTAATCTATGCGGCCCTAGGGTGGCCTACGCCGTTTTTTGCCCATTTCAGCACCATGCTCAATGAAGACAAGAGTAAGCTGAGCAAGCGCAAGGGAGCTACCTTTATTGGGCAATACGCTGAAATGGGGTATTTGCCAGAGGCGATGGTGAACTTTCTGGCCTTCCTCGGCTGGAGCCCGGGCGACAGCGACGAAGAAATGTACACCCTAGACGAACTGGTGGAGAAGTTCTCTTTTGCCCGCTGCACTGCCAGCAACGCCATCTTTGACATTAAGAAGTTTGACTGGCTGAATGCTAAATGGATACGAAAACTCGCACCGGAAGACTTGGCCAAGCGAATCTTGCCCTTTTTGCGCAAAGCCGGGCTTGCTGACGCTGATGTAGACATAAATTGGTTAACGCGCATGACGACCTTGATTCAAGAGCGCATGGTCCGCTTAGACGAAGCACCGGCTGTGGCTGCTGTTTTCTTCCAGGAGCCTGCGGCTGTGCCGGAGGAAGTGCGCGCTGTGCTGGGGAGCGTTGATGGCGGGGCCATGCTTTCTGCGGTGGCGTCAGTGTTATCAAAGGTGAACTGGACCGAGGCAGACATTGAAGGCGCCTTGCGTAGCTTGCAGGGAGAACTAGGGTTAAGCACAAAAGTGTACTTTATGACACTGCGGCTGGCGGTTACCGGCAGTAAAGTCTCCCCTCCCCTGTTTGCCAGCATCGAGGTGATCGGGCGCGAGCGCGTGCTGAGGCGTATTGAGAACCTGAGGGATCTCTTAGGGACGGCTCTCAGCGACATTCTTTAAAAGGAGGTGCCCCAATTAAGCAAAGCTTCGTCGCGCTGCTTGTAGGTTTGTGGCTGTTGGCTGCAGGCCCCTGCGTAGCAGAAGCTACGCCTAATTTGGATTTCTTCGGGCTTTTTAACAACCACGGGGCGGTAATGCTTGTAATTGATGCCGAAACGGGAGCCATTGTCTTCGCTAATCAGGCCGCCCATACATATTACGGTTTCCCGGGGACGAGCCTTGTCCCCATGAACATTGCAAAGATTAACACGCTGTCCCCCGAGGAGGTTGCTCGAGAGCGTCAGGCAGCAGCACGCGAAGAGCGGAACTTCTTTGTTTTTCGCCACAGGCTGCATTCAGGAGAGATTCGCACGGTTGAGGTGCGCTCGTATCCTGTTCGACTACAGGGAGAAACGTACCTCTACTCAATTGTCACCGACATCTCGGACCAACTCGCATTAGAAGCGGCCCACACGCGAAACACGCGCCTGACCATCGCAATGTTGGGGTTCGTTTTGCTTGTGCTCGGCATAGCAGGCGTAGTACTGCTTAAGAGCGCTAAGCGCGAGGCTTTTCACCGCAAGCTTTTTGAGCAAAGCGAGAGAAAGTATCGCGGGATGATTGCCAATGTACCCGGCATGGTGTACCGCTGTAAATTCGACCGGCAATGGACCATGGAGTTTTTAAGTCAGGGGTGCGCGGATCTTACGGGCTACGAGCCTAGTGAACTACTAGGTAATGCGGTGATAGACTTTAACAGCATCATTCATCCGGATTACCGCGAGTTTCTATGGGAGAAGTGGCAGCTGGTGGCGTCTCAAGGCGGCACGTTTAACGCTGAATACAGGATAGTCACTAAGGGCAACCGCGAGAAGTGGGTTTGGGAACAAGGCTACATAGTTTATGGGAAAAATGGTCAGGTCGAGGCGCTCGATGGACTCATCATGGACATATCCAGACAAAAGGAAACACAGCTCTTGCTGCAGAAAAACGAGGCTAAGCTGTGGGCCACGCTGGTGTCTGTTGGCGATGGGGTAATTACCACGGACGCCTACGGAAAGGTGGAGTTTCTTAACCCCACGGCCGAGCAACTGACGGGATGGAGCGCGGCGGATGCTGTAGGAGAGCCGTTCACACGCGTGTTTACGATTCTGAGGGAACACGACCGTGCAACGGCCGACGACCCAGTGCAACAGGTTTTTGCGACGCAAAGCGTTGCTGCGCTGCCCGATAACACAATGCTGGTGTCTAGGAATGGCGGGGAAAGAGCCATCTCTGATTCGGCTGCCCCAATCAAGGACTCCTCCGGGGCAGTTGTAGGCGTCGTCGTTGTCTTTAAGGACTGCTCGCTGGAGAAAGCCCGCCAACGCGAAATCGAGTACATCAGCTTCCGAGACTACCTGACGGGGCTCTACAATCGCCGCTTCTATGAGGAGGAACTGCGCCGCCTCGATACCCCCCGCAATCTGCCGCTCGCTATCATCATGGCCGATGTCAATGCCCTAAAAACAATTAACGATGCTTTTGGCCACGAAGCGGGCGACGAGATGCTGTCCAAGATCGGCGCGGTGTTAAAGCGAGAGTGCCGTGCCGATGACATCGTAGCACGGATCGGGGGGGACGAGTTTGTTGTGTTGTTGCCTAGGACCAGCGAACAGGCCGCAGCAGCGCTCGCCCTCCGCATTGCCGAGAAGGTTAGGCAGGAAGTAGTCTGCGACATTCCTGTCTCGGTGTCTTTAGGCTGGGCCGCCAAAACGGAGGACTCGGAGCCGGCTGCCGACACCCTAAAGCGCGCGGAAGACCTTCTGTATCGCAAGAAGGTCGTGGAAAACATCAATACGCGGAACCAAATCATCCACCTTATCTTACAGACTCTGCTTGACAGGAGCCCTGCCGAAGCGATACATGCAGAGAGAGTCCGCGAGCTTAGCGGTAACTTGGCTGACGCGCTGCAACTGAGTCCCCGCGAAGTGCAAGACGCGAGCAGAGCTGGCGAAGTGCACGATATCGGCAAGATTGCGTGCTCGCAGCATGTGCTGCTAAGAACAAGCCCGTTAACCGATGCAGAGCGTACGGAGCTACGCCGCCATCCTGAGACAGGGTATCGCGTTCTCTCTACCTCGACGGAGTTTGCGTCTGTCGCGGATGGCGTGTTATCCCATCACGAAAGATGGGACGGAACCGGTTACCCGAAAGGCCTATGCGGGGAGGACATCCCGCTACTTGCGCGCATCATTGCTGTGGCTGACGCATATGCCGACATGGTCTCCCCGCGTCCATACCGTCCCGCACGGGAACACCGAGCGGCGGTAGAGGAGCTTGTGCGTTGTTCCGGCTCGCAGTTTGATCCTGAGATTGTGCGCTGCTTTGTGGAGAAAGTTATAGTAAGTTTCGAGTAGCAAGATGTTATACTGTCGAAGGAACGTTGACTTGGGCAACAGATGATGGAGGACAGATACATGGCAATTACGGTGCTGATCGCCGAAGATGACCCCATGGTTGCTAGTCTGCATCAACGCGCGGTAGAGGGCCTAGTTGGCTACAAGGTAGTCGGCCTAGCGCGAAATGGCTGGGAGGCCCTAACTCTAGCCGAGGAGCTAAAGCCTGACCTTGTGGTGCTTGATGTCTACATGCCCCACCTTGATGGCATGGCAGTTCTGCAGAGACTCCGCTCAATGCGCCTCCCTTCGGATGTGATCATGATAACCGCCGCCCGTGACTCCGAAAATTTGCAGGAAGCAATGCGTCAGGGAGCGCTCGACTACATTATTAAGCCCTTTAAGCTAGAACGCCTTACCGACTCATTAAAGTCATACGCAGCTCGGGCCTCCGGGTTGTCCCGACAACGCGCTCTCTCACAAAACGAAATCGATGGAATCATGCATCATGAACGCCTCCGGCCTAAGTCGTCGACCATGAAACTCCCAAAAGGGCTCAACGAGCTTACCCTTGAAATGATAGCCGCAGGCCTCAAGCGAGGGGGACACCCACTGACCGCCGAAGAAATCGCTCTGCAGTGCGGTGTCTCCAGGGTTACCGCCAGACGCTATCTCGAGCACATGGTGACCAACCACCAGGCGCGCGTCGAGCTTTCGTACGGCACAGGGAGGCCCTCGCGTCTGTACACTGCTGTGCAATGAACAGAGGCGCGCCTCCCTGCGTGTAGCGTATTATAGCTCGTTCGCCAGCTATTTGATGTAGGTAACTTTCTCAGCTATCTCTTTGACAACCGCTTCTTTGCGCTCTGCATAGAGCGCTTTGTTTGTTTCGAAGAGGTTATTGCCGTGCGTGTCAATTGACACGATCAAGGGACCAAGTTCCTTGACCCGCATAATCCAGAAAGCCTCGGGCATGCCTAGGTCTAGCCATTCTACACCCTCGATCTCCTCTACCGCTGTTGCGCCAACTACCGCGCACCCGCCAGGGAAAACGCAGTGCAGTGCTTTGTGTTCACGACAAGCCGCCGCCGTCCTAGCACCCATGCCTCCTTTGCCGACGATCACTTTTACTCCGGTTGCTGCGATGAATTCCGCCTCGAACCTTTCCATGCGCATACTCGTGGTAGGCCCGATGGCCACCATTTTGTACCATTGTTCAGTTGGTTCCACTATGGGACCGGCGTGGAAGATGGCTTTCCCGGCGATTGAGTAAGGCAAGTCTTGCCCAAGCGCAATCACGCGCCGGTGACCAACATCGCGGCAAGTGACTATGTGCCCTGTCAAGTACACGACATCGCCAACTTTGATGTCTTGCAGATCCTCATTGGTAACTGGCGTATGGAGCACCTTCTTCATAGTGACACCCCCCGGTGCGAGAGCAACTCGTAACTCATGTCTTCTCGGAGACTCAATGTGCCGCGACGATGTGCCCAGCAACCCACACTGACACCCACAGACAGTGAGGCAGGATGTCTAGCAGCCGACTCCACGTGCACACCCATGACAAAAGCTTGGCCGGGCAAACCTTGGGCACCGATGCCGAGGTTGTTAAGTCCGTCCGCGAGCAACTTTTCAAACTCTGCCCCACGCAGGTTGGGGTGTTTAGTGCCGATGGGACGCAGAATCGCCTTCTTGGACAAGAGCGAAGCAATCTCCGCCGACCCCGCAATGCCTACTCCTATAAGGAGTGGAGGACAGGCGTTTACTCCTAACTCCACCATGGTGTCAAACACATACTTAGCCACGCCCTCATAACCCGCGCTCGGCATAAGAGTTATGGCCCTGCCGGGCAAACTGCCGCCACCCCCGGCCATATAGGCTTCGACTTCCACACCATTGCCCGGGACAAGATCCCAGTTAATGAAGGGAATCCGCTCGCCGATGTTGGTACCGGTGTTCTTTTCATCAAAGATCTCGACGGCATTGTGGCGCAAAGGCGAACTGCGCGTGGCCTCCTTGACACCCTGCGTCAAAGACTCTTTGAGAAGGGGCAAGAGCTTGGAATCGACGCCGGCTTTCACATAGAAACTAATTACGCCGGTATCCTGGCAGATAGGGCGATTGAGGGTGAGAGCTTGCTCCATGTTATCGAACATGGAATCGTAGACTACGCGCTCGAGACCAGGCGCGGCGTTAGCCCGGAGTTCGGTTAGTTTGTGTGTAATATCATCCGGGAGCCTTTTGCCGACGACGTCAAGAAATTTGGCAAATATGGATGTCAGGTGATGCACTTTGTCGGTCAAACTAAGACCTCCTTTTCTCTGATGCGCTGTACTTTTTCTCTAGCTCTCGGTAGAGTGGTAACCCAATCAAATCGTTGAAGGCGTGAAACGGCAACATGTCATCAATAACATTCACGGTGGTGCCCTCTTCCTTGAGGATATGAGCACAAGACATAACCGCCTTTGTAGCAGCATACAACATTGCCAACGGGAAAATCACAATTTTGTATCCTAGGGTGTGCAGCTGCGAGGCACTGAGGAGAGGAGTCTTGCCATGCTCGATCATGTTGGCCAAAAGAGGGGCTTTTACTTCCCTTGCCACACGCGCTAGTTCGCCCTGATCCTGCGGTGCTTCTACGAAAATAATGTCGGCTCCGGCATCGGCATACATCCGCGCCCTGCGAATGGCTTCCTCAAGGCCGAGAAGGGCTCGGGCATCGGTTCGGGCAATGATGACAAAGTCGGGGTCCTTCCGAGCATCGACTGCGGCTTTGAGCTTTTGCACCATTTCTTCGCCAGTGATGATTTCCTTGCCTTCCATGTGACCACATCGTTTGGGATGAATCTGATCCTCGAGTTGGATGCCCGCTACGCCTGCCCGCTCGTATTCCGCGATGGTACGCCGGACATTTATGGCGTTTCCGTAGCCGGTATCGGCATCCGCGATTACGGGGACATCGACCGCTTGGGCCATTCGCGCAGCGTGATCCGCCATTTCGGTCAACGTCAACAACCCGAAATCTGGAGCTCCCAACAGGTTGGCAGAGGCCCCGTAACCCGTTAGATATACAACCGGGAACCCTGCGTTTTCAATGATCTTAGCCGAAAAGGCATTAAACGCCCCCGGCGCTACTATGATGCCCTCATCGGCGATCAGTTTCCGCAACGTAGCTGTCTTGGTGGTGCTTAGATGTGGCACTTTGAACTCTCCTTTCATGGGATGAGATGCACAATCCCGGCGTCGATCATGGGAAGAACGGCCAAATCATTGGGATGAGCGCGACTGAGACTACAAACATCAACAGCACCAACGGCAGGCCTACTTTGGTGTAATCGAGGAATCTAAATTTGCCTGGCCCCACAACTAGCGTGTTGGGCGGTGTACCCACAGGAGTTGCAAAGGCGCAAGAAGCAGCTATGCCAACTGTCATGAGCACCGCACGAGGGTCCGCTCCTAGTCCATTGGCAATGACTAGGGCCAATGGTGCCAGTACAGCTGCGGCAGCCGTGTTGGACATGAACTGTGAAAGCCCTCCCACCACAAGGAACA
>QLUB01000037.1 GCA_018725205.1 candidate division NPL-UPA2 bacterium | reverse complement strand
AGGGCTTTTTCTTAAAGAGCGCTTGCAGGACTGCGGATTATTAGTGTTCGACAGGTCACGCCTGCCATTATCTTTGGCTTTTTCGTTGCTCTCATATTTAACCCTAAAGGGTAACCTGCCTCGTTCTGCTTTAGCGGCCCTTAATGTGCTATAATAGCCAAAAAGGGCCGCTGGAGGTGCGCGGGTGGAGGTTATTGTCTGTCATACAAGTGCAGATTTTGACGCACTAGGTTCGTTAGTAGCTGCCAAACTGCTTAGGCCGAAGGCACTGGCCTGCTTCCCTGGTCACATCAACAAGAAGGTTAAAGAGCTATACTCACTGTACAAAGACAGCCTTAACCTGACGCTACAAGAGCATGTGAACGTGCAGGAAGTAACGCATTTGGTGGTTGTCGATACACAGAGCGCGGATCGCATCGGCAAGCTGAAGCCTTTGTTTGCGCGCCCCGATGTGCAACTAACGATCATCGACCACCATCCGCGGCAAGCTCTGCTGCCCGAGTGGGCTACTACACATATTGAGGCCGTAGGCGCAACCACTACGTTGCTGGTGGAGGAAATTGCCGCGAGAAAGATTAGCTTAACTTCTAGCGTGGCTACGGTCTTGGCAACGGCCATTTACTCCGATACCGCATGCCTGACAGCGGGTTATACGACTGCCCGCGATGCCTCAGCTGTTGCCTTTCTCTTAGCCCAGCAGGCCAACCTTGAAGTCATAGCCGCGTATACGCGTAGTCCCCTGTCTGACGGGCAGCGCTCCTTGTTTGAGGAACTACTGGCTTCGTCGCGGGATATGGTGGTGAAGGATGCAAAAGTGAAGCTGACTACGTGTGAGGTAAGCGAATACGTAGACGGCTTAGCTGTGCTGACCGGCAAATTAGCAGAGATTGACGATTGCGATGCCTGCATTGCCATCGTAAACATGGATGGCAGAGTACATGTAGTAGGCAGAAGCAAGAGTAACCGCATAGACATGCAAAAGTTTATGCAGCGCTTAGGTGGTAGCGGTCATGCGCAGGCAGCCTCAGCCACTCTCAAGGATGCATCGCTCGTCAGTGTAACTCAGATAGAGAACCTGCTTCAGGAAATTGTTCAGCCACCACTGCGAGCCCGTGATGTCATGAGTGCGCCCGTTCGGATGGTCACCCCGGCCACAACGATGGCCGAGGCCGGTCAGTTGATGCTGCGGTCCGGACACAGCGGTTTGCCTGTGATTGAAGGTGGTCAGTTGGTAGGTATTATCTCACGCCGTGACCTCGACAAAGCCAACCACCACGGACTAGAAAACGCTCCGGTCAAGGGCTTTATGTCCTCACAAGTAGTAGTTGTATCTGCCGATGCCTCACTCGAAGAAGTGCAGCGTATCCTTATAACCAAGGATATCGGGCGCCTGCCCGTAGTGGATGCAAGTGGAGGCGTAATTGGCATTGTCACTCGCACCGATGTGCTGCGCACTCTGCACGGTAAGAGCTATCCGCATTGGTATCAAGCTACCTACCGTTCACGTCCCGACGAGGATGCGCTGGGAGATGAGAATGTCACGGTAGCTTTAGAGACACACATAGGCAAAAGAACCATGGGTTTACTGCTGCTCATCGGGCAAGAAGCCGACCGTCAGGGTGCGCGTGCCTATCTGGTTGGCGGCTTAGTGCGCGATGTTTTCATTGGGCATGAGAATGTCGACGTAGACGTGGTTGTCGAACCAGCCGCCATACCTTTGGCCCAACGCATTTCCAAACTCCTTGGCGCAGCATGCGTAGAATACCCAAAGTTTGGGACGGCTACTGTCACGCTGCCGCAGGGTGAAAGCATTGACTTTGTCACGGCTCGTACCGAGTTTTATGCCATGCCCGCAGCTCTTCCCGATGTAGAGAACGCCAGTATCCGCCAAGACTTGTATCGCAGGGACTTTACCATTAACACTCTGGCAGTGGTGCTCAACCAAGGTCAGTTCGGCAAGCTACTTGACTTCTTTGGCGGGCGGGATGACCTCACGCGAGGCTTGGTACGTGTGCTGTACAATCTCAGTTTTGTGGAAGACCCCACCCGGATCATCCGGGCAATTCGCTTTGAGCAGCGGTATGGGTTTCGGCTTGAGGAGCAAACGGAACGTTTCTTGCGCAATGCCTTGGAAAATGGGGTACTAGAGAAGGTGTCGCGCGAGAAACTACGCGACGAGCTGCAGTTTATGTTAAGCGAGCCGGCAGCTTCTCGTTCTGTTCTGCGCATGGATGAGCTTGGCGTCTGGCCGCACGTGCTGCCTAAGTTTATGCTTAGCGACCAACAGATTAGGATTATGCGAGGTATGGCCCAAGAGAGCCTCGATGTAATTTTTGACCAGTTTGCCGTCTACATGGCCGTGATTTTTATGTACAGGCCATTCTCTGAGTGGCCCGCGCTAGTTGAGTCTCTGAAGTTGCCGCGTAAAGCGCGCGAAGTGTGCCTCGAAGTTGCCTCTCACGCCGAAATGGTTTCACGCGCTTTCCAAGCAGGGAAATCTCCCCTGTCGGACATCTGGCTGATGATTGAGGAGCTCTCTGTCGAAGCGCAGTTACTTATTGCGGCACTGCTTGGCACCGGTGTCTTCCGCCAACTGAGAGAATTACATGCCAAAGTTACGGAACGTCCCATGGTCAGCGGACAGGACCTCATACTGCGCGGTGTTTCACCCGGTCCCATGATTGGGCGTATACTGGCAGAGCTAAAGAAGGCGCGCCTAGCGGGGAAAATCCTCACGCAAGAGGCGGAGCTTGAGTTCCTAGCTGTTCTTTTGGAGCGCACTCTAAAGGGAGGGAATTAACTTGGACATACTGTCGATGCTGCCCCAGAACCTTATTTTTTTGTTGCCAGCGTTGTTGCTGGCGATTACCGTACACGAGTTTTCCCACGCCTGGGTCTCTCACCGCCTCGGCGACCCCACCCCTAAGTACAACGACCGAATTACACTTAACCCGCTCGCTCATATCGATCCCCTCGGACTCATCACCTTGCTTGTCTTTGGTTTTGGCTGGGGCAAGGCAGTAGAAATTGACCCTAGTTACTATCGCAATCAGCGGCAAGGAGTACTATGGGTGTCACTAGCAGGTCCAATCTCCAACATAGTGACGGCCTTTCTCTTGATGTTTGTCTTTGTGGCGATGCTAAGTATGAACATCATGCCGGAGGACTCATTCGGAGCGCGACTGCTCAGGACAGGTTTTTCCATAAACGTCGTTCTCGCGGTTTTTAACATGTTGCCTGTTCCTCCACTCGACGGCTCTAAAGTGCTCGCTAGCTTGCTGCCGCGAAAGTATGCCTATAGTTTTCAGAGCTTAGCACAACAGTGGGGCTTCTTCATTCTAATTGGGCTTATGGCTACCGGTTTAATTGGGAGCATACTTACGCCGCTCAGCAACGCTGTACTTTTTGGGATGCTGCGAGCTATTCTTGTACTGGTGGGGATAGTGGTGTGAGCGGGCTTCGCATCTCATGTTCAACTTATACCGGTACATTGGCGGTGTTAACAACCCTGGTGCTTAACGGCAGCATAGATGTCTACTCCCTAAGTCTTGCGCAAGTAGCCGAACAGGTGGTTGCGGCGATACTGGACCCCGACTCCCCCCTAAGCGTGGATGACGCTGGTGCGGAATTAGTCTTATGCGCCGGCCTCTTGCGGCATAAGTCAAAGTCTATGCTGCCTGCACGAGAGGACTGCGAACTGGCAGTAGCGTTAGATGAGCCGGAGGGAGACCGCTCGAGTCCTGCCGTGTGGTTCGCCAGCCAAGACTATAAGGCTGATGCCGACGCCTTGGAGGACTTGGCACTTCAGGCTTCACGTCTATATGCGCGTGGCATGGTGGAGACTAAGGTAAGTGGCCCACCTGTTTTACAGACATCGCTGATGTCGCTGGTGTTGGCACTGCAACACATGCTTGAACAGGCTCGAACCCTGACGATGGAGATTCCGCCGCAGGAGTACACGGTGTCGGAGGCAATTCTGTACCTAGAGGGGATGTTCAGTGGCCAAGCCCGAGTGCGGGTAGTTGATCTCTTCCCGCAAGGAAGCAGCCGGCTGCATATTATTGTTGTCTTCTTGGGACTGCTGGAGCTGATTAAACTAGGACGCGTGGAGCTCATGGACAGCGAGTGCGGAGAGCTTATCCTTTGCTCACAGGAGGAGGGGCGCGTTGCTTGACAGATTAGGCTTGCTCGAGGCGGTGCTCTTCGCTGCCTTAGAACCCATAGGTGAGACGAAGTTGTGTAACCTTTTAGGGATCAGCGCCAACGATTTGGCGCTGTTGATTGACGACTATCAAGCAAGCCTAAAGGAACCTCGGCGCGGCATAACGCTCCGGGCAGTTGCCGGCGGGTGGCAGCTAGTAACCAAACCCGAAACTGCGGAGTTGGTGAGTCAGCTGACAAGTCAAAGGCGATATCGTCTAT
This sequence comes from candidate division NPL-UPA2 bacterium, assembly GCA_018725205.1. GTDB lineage: Bacteria > Bacillota > UBA994 > UBA994 > UBA994 > UBA994. The sequence continues at coordinate 10,061 of QLUB01000037.1, read as the reverse complement.
CCAAACCAGCGCTTGAGGTTTTGGCGATTGTGGCCTATAGACAGCCTATTACCCGCCTGGAGATAGAAGAGCTGCGCGGAGTTCAATGTGAGCGATCCCTCCTGACCTTAATGGAAAGGAATCTAATCTGCGCAGTAGGGCGCAAAGAGGCGGTTGGACGGCCCATTCTTTACGGGACGACCGACACTTTTCTAGAGCAGTTTAATCTCTGTTCCCTCAAAGACTTGCCGTCAAGCCGCTCCTAGTGTAGGTGCTCTGCAGAATGGGTATGCTACATGAAACCCTAGGAGAGGAAAGTTGGAGTGGCTCTGGCCGGCGATAGGTTGTTTAGGGGGTGGCGCACTTGATGGTATTGCTGGTGTGCGTCATCATTGTTCTGGCGGGCATGCTCCGACGAGTGCCGGTGTTTGACGAATTCGTAGAAGGGGCGAAGGATGGGGCCTTACTCAGCCTGCGTCTCTTTCCTTTCATTTTGGCGATGCTGATGTCTGTTAACGTCCTCAGCGCATCGGGCTTATTAGGCTCACTTGTAGAGCACTTGGGCGCATGCGTGGAACTCTTCGGCGTCCCTCGAGAAATTGTTCCGCTAGCGCTGTTGCGACCGCTAACCGGCAGCGGCTCACTCGCCCTTACAGGCGAAATTCTGCGCGTGCATGGCCCTGATTCCTTTCTCGGTCTGCTGGCTTCCACTGTTCAGGGAAGTACAGATACCACACTGTACGTTGTGACCGTGTACTTTGGCGCGGTGCGCGTAAGGCGTATTCGACACAGCCTGCTCACGGGACTAATCGCGGATTTGGCGGGACTTGTTGCGGCAATTCTTGTTTCCCGACACCTCTTTGACGCGGGTTGATTTCCATAGGAGAATGTGGCAAGATGATGCTGAGTCAACGAAGGAGGGATGTAATTTGTCCATTGAAACGCGACTAGCCGAGTTAGGCGTAGTTATTCCAGAGGCCGCTAAGCCGATAGCGGCATACGTGCCCGCCGTGCGCACAGGAAACTTAATTTTCATCTCCGGCCAGTTGCCCTTAGTTAACGGTGAGCTGCAGTGTCACGGAATCCTAGGGCGCGATGTTGATATAGCAGAGGCCACCGCCGCCGCACGCCTCTGTGCCATTAACGGCCTAGCCGCCCTCAAAACTGTAGAGCCGGACCTCAATCGGGTCAAGCGCATCGTCAAAATCACGGGCTTTGTCAGCAGCACCCCCGAATTTACCGCGCAACCAAAGGTGATGAACGGTGCCTCAGAGTTGCTCCAAGCCATCTTTGGCGAACGCGGCAAGCACGCTCGTTCCTCAGTAGGCATGGCCAGCCTGCCCCTCGGCGCAGCTGTAGAGGTAGAGATGGTCGTGGAAGTGGAGTAGCAAAAGCCCCCGCCACGGGGGCTTTTGTGTGAAGTCGCCGCAGACTTGGACAAACTAGGGGGTAGGTGGCGAGTGAAGGGACGGTGTATTTTCATTGATTAGGGTCGCTGTAGTCGGCGTAGGTGGGCGCATGGGATCATTAATCGCGGGGCTTATCGCACAGACCAAAGACATGCGTGTAACGGCGGCCTCGGAGCATGCGTCGCATCCGCTAGTAGGGAAGAGATTAGACGCAGCAGGCGAAGTGTATGTCTGTACCACCGATGAGCTGCAGGAATGCCGGGCCGACGTGTTGGTGGATTTCACCCGCCCGGAAGTCTGTATGCGAACCATGGCCATAGCTAAAGCGGCGCGCTTGGCGGTAGTCTCCGGCACTACGGGCTTAGACGCCGCGCAGGTCGCAGTGGTGCAAGAAACCGCTCGCCATGCACCCGTGCTCTTTTCCCCCAATATGTCTGTCGGCATTCACGCTTTTTACCGGGCCCTAGAAAGTTTGGCGCGCGAGTTAGGAGAAACCTATGACGCGGCAGTAGTTGAGCTGCACCATAAGCACAAGCTAGACGCCCCCAGCGGTACTGCCAAACGCATGCTGGAGTTCCTTTCCCACGGGACACCTTGCCATAGCTTGCGCATTGGAGAGATTGTGGGCGAACACCAAGTTCACTTTGCGGGACTGGGCGAAAGAATCGTTCTTACACATCACGCTCTGTCGCGCGAGACTTTTGCGCATGGGGCGCTGCGGGCCATACGTTTTGTTCACGGGAGGGCGCCGGGTCTATACACCATGTTTGACTGCTTAGAGGAAGGCCTCTAGTGCGGCTCCATAAGATGCTCGCTCAAGCGGGGGTGGCCTCTCGCCGTGCGGCGGAAGAGCTGATCGCGCAGGGCAGGGTGCAAGTTAACGGCATCACAGTTACGACTTTGGGAACTAAGGTCGTGGAGAGCGACCAAGTAAGCTTGGATGGTAAGCCGGTGGGCGGGCGTGAGCGTTTGACCTATGTAATGCTACATAAGCCTGCAGGCTACATTACTACAGTGCAGGATACACATTCGCGGCGCACAGTAATGGACCTTTGTCACGGCCTTGACGTGCGCTTGTACCCGGTAGGCAGGCTTGATCAAGCGACAGAGGGTCTCTTGATACTCACTAATGATGGGGAGCTCGCGAGGTGCCTGCTGCACCCGTCGCAAATTGTGCCTAAAACCTACTTAGTAGAGGTTTTGGGTGCGCTGTCTAGTATAGCGGTAGCCAGGCTTGAGCGGGGCGTACTGCTTGACGACGGTTGGACAGCGCGCGCTCAAATAGAAGCTGTTACGCATACTATAGCAAGAACGAGATTTTTGCTCACCATTCACGAAGGGAAAAACCGTCAAATCCGGCGCATGTGCAGCCGCGTGGGGCACGAGGTTGTTTACCTCAAACGCCTCTCAATTGGAACTTTAGTCTTGGGCAGCTTGGCAAGAGGGGCATACCGCCATCTTACGGCGGAGGAAGTAGCTTCTCTCTATAGCGCTGCGGGGAGGAATCCTCCAACTCGTGCCGAATAATGTAAGAGTTTATAGCACTATTTTTGGGGTGAGAGAAATTATTGCCATTAGGGGAGCTACGATTTGCGAAGCAAACACAAGGGATGCCGTGCTTCGCGCGACTGAGGAACTGCTTACAGCCCTCCTCGACGCCAACGGGCTTAAAGACAAGGATTTAGTCAGCATAGTCTTTACGGGGACACCTGATATCACGGCTGCCTTTCCGGCACTGGCCGCACGCACTATTGGGCTTTCGGATGTGCCGTTGCTATGCGCGCAGGAACTTGCCGTGGAGGGAGCTCCAACACTCTGTGTGCGCGTGCTCGTGTATGCCGAAACGTGCCTGAGCCGGCAAGAGGTCAAGCATCTGTACCTAAACGGCGCGCATGTTCTGCGACCGGAGCTGGCGCTAAAGAGAGCGCATCGGAACAAGCTCAGCATTGCAATTGACGGCCCCGCAGGCGCAGGGAAAAGTACCGTAGCTAGGAGCCTAGCAGAGATGCTTAATATGCGCTATCTCGACACCGGCGCCATGTATAGGGCGCTAACATGGCAAGCCCTCAAACTGGGTGTTGATCTACAGGATGATCGAGCCCTTACTGCACTACTTGAGGAAATGCGGTTTACTCTCGAGGGCGCATCGCGTCTTACCTTGAATGGCGAGCCGTTAGGCGAGGAAATCCGCTCGCCACAAGTGAACCAAGCCGTATCCCGCGTTGCTCAATGCAGTTCTGTGCGCAAGATAATGGTATCTAAGCAGCAGGAGATTGCTGGGCTTGGCGGCATCGTAATGGAGGGGAGGGACATCGGTACAGAAGTGCTGCCCGACGCGCCGATTAAGGTATTCCTAGTCGCTGACCATGCGGAGCGTGCAAGACGAAGGCAATTGGAAATGCAGTCCCAGGGACATGTGGCACCCCTCACAAACATAGCCGAGCAGATAAAAGAGCGAGACAACAAAGACAGCACGCGCATGGCCTCTCCACTACGGAAAGCGGCTGATGCCGTTACTATCGACTGTACTCTTCTGAGCCTGGAAGAAGTAGTGCAAACGATTATGAAACTCGTAGCCGTGGAAACACATGCAAGCATATAACTTCTTGCGTGTGCTGGTGGGAGGCCTACTCTGTCTTTTGTACCGCGTACGCGTGCTCGGCAAGGAGAACATACCAAACTCCGGCGGCGCAATCCTCTGCGCTAACCATATCCACATGTTTGACCCCGTACTCATGATCTTGGGCACCCGCCGTCAGGTGCAGTTTATGGCAAAAGCAGAGGTGTTTTCGTGGCCGATAATCGGCGTCTTAGCACGCCTCGCGGGTGCGTTCCCAGTCAAGCGTGGTGACGCGGACATACGGGCCATTAAGCACAGCTTGCTGATACTACGGAAGGGAGGGGTACTCGGCATATTTCCTGAAGGCACGCGCGGTAAGGCGGGGGAGGTCAAGGCACCTTTTCAAGGTGCGACAATGCTGGCGGAGAGAACGCAGAGTCTAATTGTCCCCGCTGCTATTGCCGGGAGCTATAAGTTTCGCCAGCCGCTCACGATAGTTTTTGGCCAACCCGTGAGCGTGCACTCCTTATGTACCGAAGGGGAGTATGACCGCAGCATAGCCACTACCCGCCTGATGGGCATCATCACTGAGTTAAAGGAGACGCTCGCGTGAGGGTGCTTAAAGCCTACCCTACAGGCATGTGCAGGGGCGTGATGCAGGCCCTGGAGCTTGCGCAGGAAGTCGCTGGGAGACACGGCTACAGCCTAGGTCCTGTAGTGCATAACCCCCAAGTCGCAGATAAACTAAGGGACGCTGGACTAGCCGAGAGCAGCATTGACGAAGTGCCTCCCGGCAGTGAGGTGCTTATCCGTAGTCATGGGGCGTTGCCAAGTGTTTACGAACTGGCAAGAGAGAGAAACCTTAGGATAGTAGATGCTACCTGTCCGCATGTACTGCGCCTGCAGCGTGAGACTGCGCTGGCTGTGGCAGACGGTTGGGAAGTAGTCCTAGTGGGCGATGTGGAGCATCCAGAGGTGCAAGCAGTACTCGGGCATGCGGGCGGAGCGGTACGTGTTGTGCGAGATGAGGCAGAACTTGCAGCTCAATCGCTTTCACGCAGGGTAGCGGTACTCGCGCAGACCACTACACCTGTAGAGACATGGCAGGCAGCGGTCAACTATCTGCGCCTTGGCGGGCACGAGGTGAAACCCGTTAAGACTATTTGTGTGGCCACGCAAGAAAGACAACTTGCCACCTATCAATTAGCCGCACAAGTAGATATAATGGTAATCGTGGGTGGGAATAATAGTGCCAACACCAAAAACCTTGCCGCTCTGTGTAGCCGGGTAGGCACACCCACCTATCAGGTCGAAACGCCTGACCAGTTAGACCCGGCATGGTTTGTTAATAAACGGATTGCTGGTGTAGCTGCAGGTGCTTCTACCCCTGAATGGATCATTAAGGAGGTCGTCGTCGCAATGGAGAACATGGAAAACAAGCTCCCGGAGGTACAAGAGACCGCGGCAGAAGAAATTACTGCTGCCAGTGAATCCGCGCACTTCACTACTCTCAAACGCGGGCAATTGGTTGAGGGGAGAGTCGTCAGCGCCGATGCGGAAGGTGTCCAAGTGGATATCGGACAAAAGTCAGAAGGGTACATAAGCAAGAGCGAACTAAGCCATGACCCCAACTTTAACCCCGTCGAAATGTGCCCCATTGGCGAGACTATCAGCGCTGTAGTCCTGCGCATCGATGGCAAGGAAGACAAGATATTTCTCTCTAGACGCCGTGCCTCTGAAGAACAAGGCATGAAAGACCTGAGAGTTGCCCGCGAAAGCGGGGCCATTCTGCAAGGGAAAATAGTTGAAGCCGTAAAGGGCGGAGTCATGGTTGATGTGATTGGAATAAAGGCCTTTATGCCCGCATCCCATGTTGATTTGCGCTATGTGCCCGACCTCAATGCCTATATCGGTCAGACGGTATCTGTTTTGATTAAGGAAATTGAGGAGCCTCGCCGCAGGGTGGTGGTGTCTCGCAAGGAGGCCCTCGAGAAAAAGACCGAGGAGCTCAAGACCAGAACGTGGGAGGGTCTAATCCCAGGACATATTCGTGATGGCGTAGTACAACGACTCACGGACTTCGGCGCATTTGTTGACCTCGGCGGCGTAGACGGGCTGGTGCATGTATCCGAAATCGCTTGGCAGCGAGTCAGTCACCCGCAAGAGGCGTTAACCGTGGGGCAAGAGGTCAAAGTGAAAATTCTCGGGGTTGACCGCGAAAAAGGCCGCGTCTCGCTGAGCATAAAGCAGGGAGAAGGCGACCCATGGAACAAGATATCAGATATGTTTGCCCCGGGCGCGATAGTTCCCGGCCGCATAGTGCGTACGGCGAGTTTTGGCGCGTTTGTGGAGATTGCACCTGGGATCGAAGGACTAGTGCATATCTCGCAGCTCGCGCATGAGCGCGTGGAGAAGACTGAGGACGCAGTAAAGCCCGGTGACCAGGTTACTGTTAAGATCCTCTCCATTGTGCCGGCGGAGCATCGCGTCAGTCTGTCGATTAAAGAAGCGCAAGACCGCCCGCCGCAGCAGGATCGCTCTGACCGCCCTGAGCGTGGGGAGCGAAGCGACCGCCGCGAACGGGGCGAGAGGCGAGGCCGTGACGACCGTAACCACAGTTATCGCGAGGAGAGCAAGGTCACGCTAGGCGACGTGTTTGGGGAGCTGCTTAAGGAGAAGAAGTAAATCACTCACGTTCTGCACATTGGGGAACCAATTCTGCACATTGGGGAACCAATGTGCTTTTTGTTTGCCAACTCGGGCACACTAGCGGTAAGGCGCGAAGTTAGTTTTGCTCTATTGAGAAAGGAGCGATACCTTGCTAGGTCTACCGGTTGGTCTCATTGCCTTAGTGATTGTGACTATCCTGATCTTGAGCGGCGTAGCGCAGCGAGTTTTGGACCGCATGAAGAGGAATGACAGAACCGCACTAATGCTAGTGCTGGCCATGTTAGTTGGGGGGTTCCTACCGGATTTACCCCTTGCGCCAACGCTGTCCATCAACGTTGGGGGCGGTCTAATCCCGATTGGCATTAGCTTGTACCTCTTTGTCACGGCAGGGACTGCCAAAGAGCGCTGGCGTACCGTACTGGCGACTATCGCCACCACGTCAGCCATTTACTTGGTTTCCGCCTACCTGTTGGGCCGCTCGCGGCGCGGTTGTGCCAGATTGGGTGGATGCCCAGACGGGAGAAGAGGTGTTTCATACCGCGCGTATGGTGTACGTGGGGGACATGTGTCAAACTCCTGATAACCGCGTCTATGAAGTTACTGCTATCAACGGCTTTCGCGCTGAAGCTAGGCTCCTGCGGACAGAGGCTATTGCAGAGCAATCAGCATGGTTTGGGGCTTTTCTGGAGCAGTTTGGCCGGGCTGACGTCGCCTCGCCCCCGCTGGTGAGAGCAGCGGAGCGCGAGGTGCGTGTGGCGATGTATCATACGCACAGCGCGGAATCCTATAGGCCGAGTGATGGCGCTTCGAGCATTCGTGGTAACGGCGGCATCCTAAGGGTAGGCGATGCTTTTACCGCTGACCTCAAGGCACAAGGGGTACAGGTGGAACACACCAAGGCAATACATTGCCCCCATGACAAATTGGCCTATCAGCGGTCGCGCCGTACAGCGGTAAACCTGATGCGGCAGAACCAGCCACAGGCTCTCCTAGACGTGCACCGCGACGCTTTGGAGCGGAGGTTTTATACGGCTAGGGTGAAAGGGCGAGAGCTGGCTCAAGTACAGCTAGTGGTAGGGCGCCAGAACCCAAACATGCGCGCTAACAAGCAGTTTGCCCAAGAATTAAAGGCTGCGGCTGACCAACGCTTCCCCGGTCTAGTGAAGGGGATCTTCTTTGCGCGGGGCAGCTACAATCAGGAATTGCACCCGCGCAGAGGCCAAGGATGGTGCCGCTTTGTTTGCCGAAGTGGTAGCGGCGTACCTTGGAGGTGCCGCCCCTGACAGTGCCGCAGGCTTTGCTGGCGACGCGCGCATGCTCACGGAATTGCCCAAGCTATGGCCTGCGATAAACAGGCCCGGGCGTTTTATTGACCTTCACGGCTCTGCCGACGAGAGAAGTGTAGTATGCATGAATAGTGGTAGCACTCCGGTTTCGTTTTCTGCTGTTTTTACGCTTTCCCCAGCAAAAGTGGCTACTCAGTAGTGAGCTTTCTAGGGAGTACAGAATATAATGGAGGTCATCTACTGCTGCTACGCAGGTGCCCATACTTCGGCTACAGCAGCGGGTATCCATGTCGGTCTGCTCCCCATCCTGTCGCGTCCGTCTGCACACGAGATATTGTCCCTGCCAAACTTTGACCAAGGGTCATCACGCGAGCTAGGCCGCGTGCTTAAATTCGGGAAAGATGAGTACGGCAACAGTGTGTACGTGGCGGGACTCGGACCTAGTCGAGCTGGCACGCTGGCCGCACTGCGCCTTGTACTCACAGAGAGCCAAGTAAGCGCGGACGCTTTTTGCATAGTAGATACGCTGCAGTGTATCAGCCTCCCTGTGCGCATTGGCGGATTTTTGTCACGACGCTGCGGCTACGTGAGTCTGGGGCGTCCAATGTGCGTGTACGGAATTTTGACTCGGTACTACTGCTTTGTACGCTTAGTCAGCGAAGTCAAGGCAGTTTGCCGGGCTTGACGTAGCATAGGCAGTGGGGGATAATGTGGGCTGAAGATGGTATTGTGGGAGGTTAGTGTGCACCAAGTGACGGAGGTCTTGCCTGCTTCTCCCGCCGCGCGGGCAGGACTTTGCGCAGGCCACAGTATTATCAGCGTTAACGGCAAGACAATAAGAGACATTATCGATTGGAAGCATGCTCTAGTTGCGCCGCTAATGCGCATTGTAGCCCGCGATAAGCATGAACGCGAACAAACCTTCATTGTCAAGCATCAGTCCGGAGCGGACATTGGCCTTGGGTTTGACGTACCTACCATTGACCGGATACACCCCTGCCAGAACAATTGCGTGTTCTGTTTTGTACGGCAGATGCCGCCAGGCAAACGCGATACTCTCTACGTAAAGGACGACGACTATCGGCTTTCGCTAGTGTATGGCTCCTTTGTAAGTTTAACAAACATCGATGCGGAGAACTGGCAGCGCATACTTAGCGAACGCATTTCTCCCATCTATGTGTCAGTTCATAGCACTAACCCGAGTCTCCGGGCTTACATCATGCAGAACCCTCGAGCTGCGGTTGTGATGGAACAAATAAAAGAGCTCGTGTTGCACGGAATTGCGGTTCACGCTCAGCTTGTGCTAGTGCCAGGGCTGAACGATGGGCAGGAGCTTCTGCGGAGCTTGCGTGACCTGACAACACTTTACCCCGGAGTGGAATCTGTGGCTGTAGTGCCAGTTGGTCTTACAGGCTACCGCTCTGGTCTAACGACATTGCCTGGCTTTGATGCGAGCTCCGCCCGAGCTGTTCTCAGCCAAGTAACGGACTTTGGCAAGCGCATGCGGCGCAAACACGGAGCCACCGTGGTCTATGCGGCAGATGAGTTCTATGTGTTGGCACACGCAGGCTTCCCGCGGCATACGTGGTACGATGACTACCCACAACTAGAGAACGGCGTGGGGTTGTGTCGCGGATTTATCGATGACTTTCGCGGCGAGTGGGCGAGAGGTAGGGGCAAAGCTAGCCGCTCACGCCCTATAACTTGGGTCACAGGTGAAAGTGCGCAGTCTGTCATGCGCAGTTTGCAGCACATCGTCAATCTAGACGGCGGGTCAGTAGACCTAGTTGTGGGCAGGAACAAGCTCTTTGGGGGGCAAGTTACCGTTACGGGCCTACTCGGGGGCCAGGACATCAAGCATGCATTGGAAGTTGCTCTGCTAAAGCCTAACACGACCGTACTTATCCCGGATGTGTGTCTGCGCGCCGGCGTGTTTCTTGATGACGTAACGTTCGCTGAGTTAAGTTCGCACTTTTCGCAACTTGTACTCGTTGCTTGCCCTACGCAAGGGAGAGACTTGGCTAGTATGACCAAAGGAGAGCAACAATTAGTTGTTTAAATATATGCCAAAGTATGCTAAAATAGTGACATGAAAAGTACGTATTCTCCACAGACGTTTGGACAGCAACTTGCTAGAACGACAAAGACCTTGCAGCG
>QLUB01000036.1 GCA_018725205.1 candidate division NPL-UPA2 bacterium | reverse complement strand
AAGACGTGAAGCAAAAGGCTCCGTCCCTTTTGCTTCTTTTGCTTCAAGAGCGCGCAGTTACAGCAACCGCAGGGTTCCACTGCGTCAACCGCTCAGCCAGTCCAGCGACTGTAAATGTTCTCTCATCAGTAAGCCTTCTAGAGTGCTGGCAGAAGTTGCAGACTACGCTGGCCAAGTAAGGATACTCGTTCGTCCATACTAAGTGCGCGTATTCCGTGCGCCCGCCACAGGTCGAGTGGAAAATAGGGTCGATAACCAGCCCGTCGTAACTAAGCACAAGACCTGCGGTAGCCACTACAGCCCGACGAATCTTGTAGTAATTAGCCGCAAAATCTAACACACCCCATTTCAGCTTCTGCGCGGACAGCGGCAGGTAGGCTTGACAATGCGCGGGGTCATCACAGACATCGGCTTCGGGATGGCGATTACACCCATTGCCGCCAAACTGCCGCATTCTGCGCACGGCGTAGGTGCGAGCTGCGACAGCCTAGGCCTCTAGCGCAGCCGAGGCAAAAAGCGCCGGCATTTCCGCAGCCACAACACCCTGCACATAATCTTCTAAAGCCAGCGCAACAACTTGCGAAGTGCTCGTAAGCAGCACATTGACGAGAAAAGGGCTGGCAACAGGGGGAGGGGGCGGCGCGAGCCACCCCCAGAATGAAACTATGAGTGCAGGTAGTGCTATCGAAGACGAGTCATATTAGAATTGCCCCAGCCAAATGTCCGCGCCAAGTGACTTCAGTTTGGGGACAATGCCGACGTAGCCCCGCTCAATGTGGCCAACACCACATACTTCAGTTACGCCCTCGGCCACGAGTCCAGCGAGAATGAGGGCAGCTCCGGCGCGCAAATCCGACGCGGTGACTGGCGCGCCACTCAGGGCGCGTACTCCGCTGACAACAGCGCTGCGTCCGTCGGTGCGTATATTGGCACCCATACGGCGTAATTCCGGCACATGCATAAAGCGATTCTCAAAGACTGTTTCTGTGATCATGCTAGTGCCGCACGCAAGCGCTAAAAGCGCCATCATCTGCGGCTGCATATCGGTAGGGAATCCTGGATAGGGAAGTGTCTTAATGTCTACCGGCTCGATGACGCCGCTGCTAACCACGTGCATGCCGTCATTTAGGCTGTGCACGGTAACGCCCGCTTCGCGCAACTTAGCCGTGAGGCTGATAACGTGCTCAGGGATAACGTTCTCAATGATCAGGTCGCCGCCTGTGATGGCCGCCGCCACCATGTAAGTGCCAGCCTCAATGCGGTCAGGGATAACACGGTAGGACTGAGCATGAAGTGGACGTCGACCATGCACCACAATAGTGTCAGTTCCGGCACCTTCGACCCTGCCGCCCATACCGTTAATAAAGCAGGCTAGGTCTACTATCTCTGGTTCCTCGGCAGCGTTTTGGATGGTCGTTAGCCCTTGCGCGAAACATGCTGCCATCATGATGTTCTCGGTCGCGCCAACGCTAGGAAAGTCGAGGTAAATGGTGTTGCCGATGAGCTGACTAGCGGTCGCTTCGATGTAGCCGTGTCCCAGAACAATTTCCGCTCCCAATAGGCTAAAGCCCTTAAGGTGCAGATCAAGCGGTCGCGCCCCAATTGCGCATCCACCGGGGAGCGAAACCCTAGCCTTACCCAGTCGACCGAGCAGCGGTCCCATAATCAGGACAGATGCACGCATTTTGCTGACCAAATGAAAGGACGCTTCACTGGCGGTGAGATTCTCGGCGTCAAGCAGAAGCACATCCTCCCGCCAGGCAGCCCGCACACCGAGCTGCTCTAGCACTTCAACCATGGTCAGCGCATCCACAAGACGGGGCACGGACTCAAGCCGTGTGACGCCGCTAGGTGCCATCAGGGCGGCTGCCAGTATGGGAAGTACAGCGTTCTTAGCTCCGCTTACTTCTACACGGCCGCGCAGTTCCACCCCACCGCGCACGAAAATGCTTGACACCATATCCCTCCTTTCTGTCGTATACGGCACAAGTGTATTATGCCCCAAACATAAGCCCCTTCAGATGATAGCGGCACAAGTGGGCCAAGCTAACCATATCCACGTGTGGCCCTCTTGCTCATTGTAGCGCATGCTTAATGACAAATTGGTCTTGCGCTCCCCGAGAAAGAGCCCTGCAGGCAGCATGCGACTAAAGGCGGTAAGGTTCACTACGCTCCCGTCGCTGTAGAAGTCTTGCATATCCGCAGCCAAGACTCTAAGGACGCTCCCTACTAGCTCCTGCGCTTCTTCGGGGGAAAGGCGACCGGCTACGACGCCCACCAAACACGCAGTAATCGTAGGTGTAACATTGCTCCCAGCAAAGAAGCTTGCTAACGCTTGCTGCAACGCCCATATGTCGGCATGGCGAGAGCGCACGGTGGCCACTAGATAAGTGGCGGCGTGTAGCACTTGTACATTGGCCTCTACGTGGAAACTCCCCGCCGTGAAGGCGACAGACGCCATGCGCATATCCGATTCCTCTGTATACTGCATGGCAACGTGGGCCACTCCAAAGGCCGTCCGGCTTGCCGCTCTTAGCAGCTGCTCAAGTTCTGATTGCGTCCTCTCACCCGCCCGAAGTTCTGCCCAACCGTTCATGCTTATCTCAAGCCGCGCCGCACCGGTAGCGGCGAAAGCGCGCTCTAAGTTGTTCAGACTCGGCGACGGAACCTGAGTGGCTAGGGCACTCCCTAACAGACCGACGAGCACCACTAAGAGTCCTGCTATTACTTTCGTCACGATTCTATACCCCCTCCCCTGTGGTGATAATTATTGACCGGGGGAAAGAGCAATATACTAACAAGCGAACAAGGCTGCCATGAAAATAACGGCAACCTTGATTACAGCTGTCGACTCCTAAGCTCGCGTTTACTTAGCACGCACTACATCCTTAATCTTCATCAAACGTGAGATAGCACCGCGTTCTTGCTCCGATAACTTCATGGCAATACTCTTCACGGTGGCTTCCAATGTCGGGATAAGCACGTACTCCAAGGCGTTTACGCGGCGGCGCGTGCGCTCGATTTCTTCGGCTAGGAGCTCAAGCGCGCGTTCAACACCCGCCAGCTCAATCAATGTCGGCAGGAGTTCCGCGAAAATGCCGAGCGCCATATCCAACTCGCCCGAGGTGCCGGCCATGCCATAGGCATAGACGTCGCCTTCCTGACGCAACCTGAACACCGGCGCGGTAACTGACATCATGCGTTTCTGTGCGACCTCAAGCTCTATGCGCTGCTTAGGAAACATGATCGCTTCATCGAGCATCTCCGGTGTCATCACCGCGCGAGCGATCAGGAAGCTTTGATAGCCAAGCCTTAGTTGCTGCTCCACAGTCAGGCGCAAGCGCTTGACATTGCGTAGCAGCGACATAAAGCTCTTCATGAGTTCATCGCGCTTGTCCTTAAGCAGTTTGTGTCCTCGCTTGGCTACTCGCACGCGCTTCTTCAGCCGAAGCAGTTCCATGCGAGTCGGGTTGACTCTAATGTTCACGGCTCCCTACCTCGCTTCGGTCGGCAAGTACTTCTTAATGTGTTCCTCGCGCACGCGCTTTAACTCCGTCACCGGGAGGATCGCCAGGAGCTCCCACGCCAGATTCAGCGTAGCGGCAATGTCACGGTCGGCATACTCGTCTTGGTTGACAAAGCGCTGCTCAAACTCGTCCGCAAACTTAGAGAAGCGTTTATCCGCATCAGACAGTGCGGCTTCCCCGAGAATAATGGCCAGTTCCTTGGCTTCTTTGCCGCGACTGTAGGCGGCAAACAACTGATTAAGTACGCCGCTGTGGTCCTCGCGCGTCTTACCCGTGCCGATACCCTTGTCCTTAAGCCTAGACAAGGATGGCAATACGTCAACCGGCGGGTAGATACCCTTGCGGTGCAGTTCGCGCCCAAGGATAAGCTGACCTTCGGTGATGTAGCCGGTGAGGTCGGGGATGGGATGGGTCTTATCGTCCTCAGGCATGGTGAGGATGGGAATCTGGGTAATTGAACCCGGCCGCCCTTGAATGCGTCCCGCTCTTTCGTACAGCGTGGATAGGTCGGTATAGAGGTACCCAGGATACCCGCGTCGCCCAGGGACTTCTTTGCGGGCGGCCGAGATTTCGCGCAGGGCCTCAGCGTAGTAGGTCATGTCGGTCATAATCACCAGCACGTGCATGCCTTTCTCGTACGCGAGATACTCGGCGCAAGTCAAGGCAATACGCGGCGTAGCGATACGCTCGATAACCGGGTCGTTAGCTAGATTGACAAACAGCACCGCGCGGTCGATGGCGCCGGTCTTACGAAAATCGCTTGTGAAATAGTCGGCTTCCTCGAAAGTAATACCCATGGCGGCAAAGACGACGGCGAATTCGCTGTCACTGCCAAGTACCTTAGCCTGACGGGCAATCTGTGCAGCAAGCTTAGCGTGGGGCAGACCTGAGCCCGAGAAAATAGGCAGCTTCTGTCCGCGCACCAGAGTGTTCATGCCGTCAATAGTAGAGATGCCTGTTTGGATAAACTCGGAAGGGTAAGCGCGGGCATAGGGATTGATGGGATTGCCGTTAATGTCAAGGCGTTTGTCCGGTATGATGGCGGGCCCTTTGTCACGCGGGTTGCCAAAGCCGTCAAACACTCTCCCCAGCATATCTAGGGACACCGGCAGCTCAATAACTTTGCCGAGGAAGCGCGCCTTGCTCTTTTCCATGTTAATGCCGGATGTGCCCTCGAAGATTTGTACCAGCGCCTTGCCCTTCATGGCTTCGAGAACGCGCCCGCGGCGAATTTCGCCGCTTGGAAGCTCGATCTCTACCAGCTCTTCATACTTGACGCCCTCAACTTTATCCACCAGCATGAGGGGCCCTGAGATTTCGGTAATCGTGCGATACTCTTTTTGCATGCTCTTACTCCCCCCTTACTTCAATTGCTCGCGGATGCGGGCTTCGATGGCGTCAAACCGATCGATCTCGCTTTCCGGCAGGTACTTTGCGCGGGCAATCTCTACCCGTACCGGGAGTTCTAGCAGGCGATCCAGCAGCATCCCTCGCTCCATGGCCGCCTGTGCCTCCTTGTAGAAGGTGAGAATCAAACGCATGAGGCGGTACTGCTTAGGCAAAGAGGTGTAAGTGTCGACTTCGTGGAAGGCGTTTTGGTGCAAGAAGTCTTCGCGTATGGACTTCGCCGTCTCGAGTGCCAGCCGATCAGCCGGGGACAAAGCGTCGATACCGACCAAGCGCACGATTTCTTCGAGCTCAGATTCCTTCTGTAAAAGGCGCATGGCATCCCTGCGGTAGATGGGCCAGTCCTTTCCGGCGTTAGCGGCAAAGAACTCGTCTAGCCTTTCCGCGTAAAGCGAGTAACTTAAGAGCCAGTTAATGGCGGGGAAATGGCGTGACTCCGCCAGCCTCGCGTCAAGGCCCCAAAAAACTTTGACAATGCGCAGCGTAGACTGCGTCACCGGCTCCGACAGGTCTCCGCCCGGCGGTGACACGGCGCCAATCGCCGTCAGCGAGCCGGTAGTGCCGTTAAGGTTAACAACGCTACCTGCGCGCTCGTAAAATTCCGCTACGCGCGACCCCAGATAGGCGGGATACCCTTCTTCCCCCGGCATTTCCTCTAGACGACCGGACATCTCGCGCAGTGCCTCTGCCCACCTAGAGGTGGAATCAGCCATCAGCGCGACTGAATAGCCCATGTCGCGGTAGTACTCGGCAATAGTTATACCCGTGTAAATCGACGCCTCGCGCGCCGCTACAGGCATGTTCGAGGTATTGGCGATCAGCACCGTACGCTCCATCAGCGGCTCCCCGGTTTTTGGGTCGTGCAGTTCGGGAAATTCCATAAGTACGTCGGTCATTTCGTTGCCGCGCTCACCGCACCCTACGTAAACGACGATCTCCGCGTCAGCCCACTTAGCGAGCTGATGCTGCACAACAGTCTTGCCTGAACCAAAGGGGCCGGGGACGCAAGCTACGCCGCCCTTAGCTACGGGGAAGAACATGTCAATCACGCGCTGGCCGGTGGTAAGCGGCGTGGCAGGAGTGCGCTTCTCAGCATAGGGGCGGCCTTTGCGCACAGGCCACTTCTGCATCATGGTAAGTGACACGGTGCCCCCGTCAGTGACGAGGCGAGCTACGACATCGGTAACTGTCGCTTGCCCTGCGTGTATCCACTCCATGCGGCCACGTAGGCCGGGCGGGACCATCACCTTGTGCGTTACGAGCACTGTCTCGCGTACGGTACCAAGCACCATGCCCGGTTGTACCTGCTCACCTACCACAGCTACGGGTACAAAATCCCATTTTTTCTCGCGGTCGAGACTGGGCACCTGAATGCCGCGGGTGATAAATGCGCCTGTTATCTCGGCAATCTTGTTTAGGGGGCGTTGGATGCCGTCGTAAATTGACGTCATGAGCCCAGGGCCGAGCTCAACCGACAACGGAGACCCTGTAGAAATCACCGGTTCGCCGGGGCCTACGCCCGCCGTCTCCTCGTAAACTTGGATAGAGGCGCTATCACCGCGCATTTCGATTATCTCGCCAATTAACCCTTTGTCTCCTACCATGACCATGTCATACATGCGCGCATGTGACATACCGGCGGCAATGACCAAGGGCCCGGAGACTTTGACAATAACGCCTTCCTGCCGTGTGGTATTAGCCATTCGTCTTTCCCTCTTCCTTGAAAAGAATATCTACCCCGATAGCCCTCTCCACCATTTTGCGGAGACGCATTTGTCCAAGTCCGGTGCTGCCCTGCTTGTCGGGAATCACGGTAAAAACGGGCAAGGTGCTCTCTGCCGCACGAACAAGGTATTCTACCTGAGGGTAGATGCGCTCAGTGATAAACACCACAGCGAAACCGCCCTTAAGGGCTGCTTGCACTGCCGCCACCGCCCCGGCACGGTCGATGACTTCAAAGGTAGCTAGGCCTAGCGCGCTGAAACCGCGGATGGTGTCGCTGTCGCCAATTAGGCCAATCTTATGCATACCCTTCACGCAGCCTTTCGCGAATTTCCTCGTTGGGCACACCGCTCTGCTTGCCCAACATGATAATGCGGATGTTTCTAACTTCATTTTCCTTAGCCAGTATATAGTTAATCACAGGTTCAGGGCCGAAGGCCTGGAACCGCACTGTGCGCGAAAGCTCGGCCAAAAATCCGTCGCTTAGCTTTTCGAGCATGGTCAAACCGCGCGACTCAAGTAGAGCATTAACACCCTGCTCGACGACTGCCCGGTAAGGTGAAGAACTAAAACGCGCGATTATCGCGGTCCACTCTTCAGTTACCGCTTCGAGAAACACAGCTTGCGGTATAGTTCCCCCGGTGAGAAGGTTTCCCGCAAGATAATCCCGGCCGCGTCCTAAACGCTTAGTGCGCACGAGGCTCCGGATGTTAGCGAGATCTGCCTGACTGGCGAGAAGCCGGGCTAAGAAAGCGTAGCCGTGCTTTTCTGCCATCGCTCGGGTGTGGGAGTACTGCATGCGGTCAAGCACTAAGTCGATGACCTTAGGGTCTTTGCTTTCTTCGTAGGCGAGAGCCGCAGCACTAGCAAACGCGTAGTACTCCGGCGGAACGCCTTGAAGTTTTTCTTGCTGACAAACATAGGGCATCAGTTTTGCCGGTACTAGGCCCGCATCTATGAACAAGTGCTCGAAATTCTGCCCTTGGAACTGGGCCTTTAGCGCTACCTTCATGTTGTGGATGTCGTACTTAATTAGAAAGAGGTCTACCAGCGCCTCATCGGGCAAGAGCTTCTTCATCAGGCTGTAGACCCGTGTGATTTCCCCTGCTGTGACCGCCGCGTAGTCTTGCGGTCCTGCCGCGCGTGCCACTAAGTCAGCGTACTCGGTCTCGCCTAAAATGCGCAGCGCCTCATCGGCGCCATTTGCCTCAACCATGCGACCGAGTTTCGCCATGTCCAGCAGTCTAGTCTCAAGGACTCTAATGCGGCCAACAGCATAGGCGTAGCGAGAGTCATGTGAAATGGACAAATTCTTCACTCCTTCACGGGGCACCTAAGTAGTGAATACTAACTAAACAGCACCGCTGCCACTTCCGGTTCGAGCTGCTCCCGCGCAGACTTGAGCAAAATTGGATAAGTGACGTTGATTTCAAGGCTCTCCCCTAACAGGTAAAAGCCGCCGCCCGTCGGGAGGTAATCTGCGGAGAGTGTCAGTTGCCCCCGTCCGCTCCTAGCTGTTAACGCGGCGTTAACCTCCTCTATAAAGGCCGGCTGAAAGACCTGGCTGTCCTCCTGAGCGCATGCTACTTTCTCTTCGCCTGTCTCAACGGCGCTTAGTATCATTGCCTTAAGCAGCTGTCTTTGCTCGTTAACAGGCAACGCGCGCAGTGCGGCCAAAGCTTTGGCAAAAGCTTCTTCCATCACGGACTGCTTAACCGCAAGCAGCTTCTTTCTCGCGTCAAGTCTAGCCGCAGTTAGCAGGCGCGCTTCTTCTTCGGCCACGCGCGCCTGGGCACCGGTAATAATGCCCTCTCCTTGCGCGGCGGCCTGCTGCTTGGCCTCAGCCAATCTAGCTTCTTCTTTGGCGTAGCCTGCGGCATGAATTGCTTGCACTTGTTTTTCTGCATCGCCAAGAATCTTAGCAAGTATCTTCTCTATGGACACACGATCAACTCCTTATCGAGCGCTGCTTAGAAAACAACTCTGTTGATCAAAAGCAGGCTGGCGAGAAGGCCAAAGATGGCGTAAGTCTCTACCATAGCAGGCAGGATCAGCGCCTTGCCGGAGGCATCAGGATGCTTAACGATGATGTTCATGGCTGCAGCAGACACTTTCCCTTGCCATATTCCACTCATCAGCCCGTTAACGGCAGCTGGGAGGCAGGCAAACAGCAATTGCCACCCTTGGTCGACGGTCACTACTTCTACGCCTGTCAATCTAATGAGTATCCAAAAGCCAATCAGCAGCCCGTAAACCCCCTGCGTACCCGGCAGTGCTTGCAAGAGCAAGAGTTTACCAAATTTCTCTGGGTCTTCGGACATAATCCCTGCCGAAGTCTGCCCGGCTATACCTACGCCGATGCTAGACCCCGTACCCCCAAGAAAAACTGCCAGTGCTGCCCCGAGAATTGCCAGTCCTAGACCGGCATTGATGCCTAACCATTCCATTATTTTCATCCTCCATTATCTAGTGTTGTTAAGTCTACCCACGTATTACGGTAAATTTCGATTCACGTCGGAAGGGCTTAAACGGAACGCCGCCACCCTCAAAAAACTTAGTGAAGAACTCGACAAATTGTAGGCGAGCGGAATGAACGAAACACCCGAGGCCAGAAAGTAACAGGTTAAAGAGATGCCCGCCGATTAACAACAGCAAAGCTCCTATCCACCCCACCACGGGAATGGGCGTCATCATCATGGCTATGGTGTTGATGACCATGGCAATTACCGCGCTCGCCATTCCCAGCGCCATTAAACGCGTATAGGATAAAGCGTCACTAAAGTAGCCTACGCCCCCGTATAGCGCATAGAGCCCAAGCCCGAACTTGCCTAGAATTCCCTTCGCGCTTCTCCCCTGTGTGATGACCACGAGTACGGCCCCGAGCATCGATGCGTACTGCGTCAAACCGGCATAGGAGCTAAGCCCCGGCACTGAACTTGTCACGGCAAGCAAGACTAGAGAACTTAGCAGAAACAACCATGAACCTTGATCTAAAAGAGCACCTAGCTTGTCCCCGCTCTTCCAGGTCATGTAGGCCTTTAGGCATATGCCGAGCAGGATATGCACGACACCTAGAGCGATCGAGAACACCATCATCCCCATGGGATTGGTCATGGGGTCAATCACGACGAGGCTACGCCTGACCTGCTGTACGGCCTCAATCGGCACGTAATCCAGCAAGTTGCCGAAGAAACCATTAACAGCGAAGCCGACTACCACAGAGATGAGCCCGGAAATGATAAACAGGTGAAAGAATTTGCTTGAAACCGCGTCCGGCTTGTACTTGCGAATAAACCACCAGCAGGCGGCCAAGACCATCAAACCGTAACCGGCATCCCCAAGCGCGAGAGCAAAGAAGAGCCCAAAGAAAGGGGCTAACGCCAGGGTGGGGTCAACCTCGGTGTACATCGGCCAGCCATACATGTTTGTTACTAACTCAAAGGGCCTAGCTAACTGCGCGTTCTTGAGTTTAATGGGAGGTTTCTCGTTAGGCTGCGGATCGTCGAAGCGAACGTAGACTTCGGGGAACCGCTGCGCCAAGAGCTCGGTAAGGCGCGCCTCGGTATCGGCATCCGTCCATCCTTCAAGCCAAAAAGTCTGCCGCGTATCCTGCGTGCCTGACTCCGCGCGTTCGCGCTGCAGTAGCGACCCATAATGGTCGTACAGCACTTGCAGCTTAAGTTTATCCCGTACAAGGAGAACACTCGCCGCAGTGATGGCCTGTGTCTCGACATCGAGCGCTTGGAGCTTAAAGAGCACGGCTGACAACGCCTCCGCAGGCGTCGCTTCGCCTGTGCTAAACGCAGCCGGCGTAAAAATGGCTTCCTTGATTACTGCCGGAGACACAGAGACATGGTAAACTACGGCTACGTTTACCTTATTGCCGGCAACCTTCACTTGCTCGAGGTGGAAAAGTCCTTGGCACTGGGTATCTAAGCGCTGCAGGAAAGCATTCATATCCTTTTGTGCTACCGTGCCAAAACTTATGTTTACAGTGCCGCGAAGCTCTGCCTTAAGCCTTACGCTAAGGCTAGACCAAGAAAAGAGAGCGCTTTGTTCTGCCTGCAGTTGGCGTCGTTCGGACGCAATCTCCGTCAGCCGTTTGTCGTACTCGCGCGTTTGCCGGACTGCGGCACGCCCATCAAAACCGGCGCGGATTTGTTCGTCTAGCTCGGGGGAAACGCCAGCTTTAAGGCCCATAAAGCTGTCAATTAAGCCCTCTTTGTAGTCGTCAAACCGCCTAAGATAGACTAGAGAGCGGCCGATTTCTGCCTGCAAGGCCTCATATTCGCTTGCGGAAACTACGGTAGCACTAGTCTGCGACTTCTGGTGACGCTCCTTTTGCGGAGCCACAGCCAGCTCTAGCACAGACCATTCCTGCAATGTCGCCACAAGCTCCGCCTTACGGGACAAGTGGGCGATGATATGCACTTTTCGCATTCTAGCTACGGCCATCGCGCGTCATTACCCTCTCTCGTATCAGCTTTACCGCAGCATTAAGCCGCGCGCTTGCTTGTTGTCGCATTCTAGTACACTCGGCGTCTGACCGCAGCGCGACTTCGTGAGCTTTGGCCTCTGCGCTTGCCGTCCCCTGCTCGATTATGAGCTCTGCTTTGTGCTGAGCTAGGCTTACCTCACTCTGCAACCATGCCTTGGACTCAAGCTCGGCTTTCTCTAGCCGCCTAGCTACGTCCGCTTTGGCTGCCTGCACCATCTGCTCGGCCTGAGTTTCCGTCGCCTTAATCTTCTGCAAAACATCCTGCATCCACATCACCTTCCTTCAGAACGGGTTGTGCCGCCGGTTCTGTTGCCCCCACTATACTACACATTCTTCATGCCACAGGCAACAACATGGCTTCGCTTCTTGATATAGTGTATCAGTACGTCCACTCCCATGGCCGTTCTGTCGTGTGCCCAAAGAAGTGCAGCAGTGCTTTGGCGATGCGGCCGGATGCCTTCCCGTCGCCATAGGGATTAACGGCCTTACTCATTGCCTGGTAAGCCGCATTATCCCCGAGGAGCTCGCGCGCATGAGCTACAATTCCCGCGCGCGACGTCCCAACCACGCGCACTGTGCCGGCCTCTACCGCCTCGGGTCGTTCGGTGTTGTTGCGCAATACGAGCACCGGCACACCCAGCGAGGGGGCCTCTTCCTGCAGACCGCCGGAATCAGTAAGGATGAGGTGGGACCGCGCCATCAGGTTGTGAAAGTCGTCGGTGTCAAGCGGGTCAAGCAAAGTAATGCGGGAGTGCCCCGCAAGGTGTGGGGTTACAACCTCGCGCACAGCGGGGTTAAGGTGTACGGGGAAAACGATATGGCAGTCAGGAAACGCAGTCAGTATATCAAGCAGCGCTAGGCACATCTCGTGCATGGGCTCGCCCCAATTTTCCCGCCGGTGCACCTCTACTAGCAGCATCCTGCCCTGAGTCTCGGCTACCACCTGCCTAAGGGTAAATTCATGGTACTCGTAGTCCGGCCGCACAGTCGTAGCCAACGCGTCAATAACGGTATTGCCGGTGACGTAGATGCTCGCGTCGCTGACGCCCTCCCTGAGCAGATTGCGTTTGGCGGTCTCCGTCGGGGCGAAGTGTATGTCCGCCAGTGCCCCGGTCAACTTGCGGTTTATTTCCTCGGGAAAGGGCAAATATTTGTGGTGAGTACGCAGGCCCGCCTCGACATGCCCAATCGAAACTTGGCTGTAAAAGGCAGCTAAACTGCCGGCAAAAGTTGTGGAGGTATCGCCATGCACCAACACAATGTCGGGGCGATCGGTGCTAAATATTCCGTCTAGCCCTGTGAGAGCCCGTGCAAAGGTTTCAGGTAGCGTCTGCCGCTCGCGCATAATGTTCAGGTCGTACTTGGGCTCGATATTGAACAAGCGCAATACTTGGTCTAACATGGCGCGGTGCTGGCCGGTGACACATACGGACACACTAAATTCTTTATGTCGAGCAAGTTCGGCAATAACCGGTGCCATCTTGATAGCCTCAGGCCGGACACCAAACACGGTAAAGACTTTGATGGCCATTTTGCCGCCGCCCTTCGCTAAATCTTTTCGACCATCAAGCCCGCTTCTGTCAGGAGTTCTCGGCTCAGCAGATCGGGATACCCCTCGGAAAACACAATGCGTTTGATACCGGCGTTAATCAGCATTTTGGCACAGAGCACGCAGGGAAAATGCGTGGTATAGAGCGTACCGCCTTTGATGGACACACCTGAAAGAGCGGCCTGAATGATGGCGTTCTGCTCGGCGTGCAAACCGCGGCAGAGCTCGTGTCTTTCGCCCGATGGGACATTCTGTTGCTCGCGCAGACATCCTATGTCCAGGCAATGCCCTAGCCCTGTGGGCGCTCCGTTGTAGCCGGTGGTGAGTATGCGCTTATCCAAGATAACCACCGCTCCGACGCGGCGGCGTAGGCATGTGCTGCGCTCGGCCACCGTGCGGGTGATGGCCATAAAGTATTCGTCCCAACTCGGCCTAGTCATTTTGTACCAAATAGTCGGTCGCCGGCGTCACCGAGACCCGGGACTATGTAGGCGTGCTCGTTAAGGTGCGAATCCACTGCAGCGGTGAAGATGTCGACCTCGGGGTGGTGGCGGTGCACCTTATCGATGCCCAGAGGTGCGGCAATAAGGCACACGAACTTAATGGACTGGGCGCCCCGCTGCTTAAGGAAGTTAATTGCGGCCACAGCCGAACCGCCTGTCGCTAACATTGGGTCAACCACGATTAATTCGCGTTCCGCTACGTCACTTGGCAGTTTTACGTAATACTCCACGGGTAAGAGCGTGTCTGGATCGCGATAGATGCCGATATGCCCCACTTTGGCAGCCGGGATAAGGCGTAACATGCCGTTTACCATCCCAAGCCCGGCGCGCAAAATAGGAATAACCCCCAGCTTCTTGCCGGCTATAACCTTAGCTTGGGCCATGGCCACGGGGGTTTCCACTTCGCAGTCGACGAGGGGGAGATTGCGTGTTACCTCGTAAGCGAGAAACATAGCTACTTCTTCCACCAAGTCACGGAATTCTTTCGATCCGGTGTTCTTGTCGCGGATAAAGGTCAGTTTGTGCTGGATCATGGGATGCGTCACTAGGTGCACGCGGTTCAAGCGTATCCCCCCTATTCGGCGCTCTTATACAGCGGAAAGCGCCCACACAGCGCGGCCACACCGACCCGGACTTCAGCATGAACGGCGTCATCAGCAGGACTCTCTAGGACATCCGCGATTAAATCCGCGATTCTTTGCATGGCCGCTTCGTCCATCCCGCGGGTGGTCATAGCCGGAGTGCCGATGCGGATGCCGCTAGTGGTAAACGGGCCTTCGGGGTCAAAGGGGATGGTGTTCTTGTTGACGGTTATGCCGACGGAGTCAAGCACCTTCTCCGCCTTCTTGCCGGTTAACCCCTTGCTGCGCAGGTCGACTAAGAGCAGGTGATTGTCTGTGCCGTCAGAGACCAGCTTAAACCCACGGTTCTTTAGTGCGTCAGCGAGAGCGGCAGCGTTTTTTACTACCCGGTCTTGGTAGCCATGAAACTCGGGCTGTAGCGCCTCGAGAAAAGATACGGCCTTGGCCGCGATGATGTGCATCAGGGGTCCGCCTTGCATACCGGGGAAAACAGCCTTATCGATCGCCTTCGCCCAGTCAGCGGTACAGAGGATCATGCCGCCGCGCGGGCCGCGCAGCGTCTTATGTGTAGTTGTGGTGACGAAGTGCGCAAACGGCACTGGGCTGGGATGATGACCGGTCGCGACAAGCCCTGCGACATGTGCCATGTCTACCATAAACAGCGCGCCGCAGGCATCGGCTATCGCGCGCAGACGCTGAAAGTCAATAACGCGCGGGTAAGCGCTAGCCCCCGCCACCAAAAGCTTCGGGCGATGAGTAAGTGCCAGCTGTTCTACCTCGTGATAGTCAATAAAGCCGTCTGTACCTACCCCGTAGGGGATAAACTTATAGAGGAGACCAGAGAAATTGACGGGACTGCCGTGAGTGAGGTGCCCGCCGTGCGCTAGGTTCATGCCGAGCACAGTGTCGCCTGGGTTCAAACAGGCAAAGTACACCGCCATATTCGCTTGCGCGCCGGAGTGCGGCTGCACATTAGCGTGCTCCGCCCCAAACAGCTTGCAGGCGCGGTTGCGGGCTAGGTCTTCGGCACAGTCGACGACGTGGCAGCCTCCGTAATAGCGTTTCCCAGGATATCCTTCAGCGTACTTGTTGGTTAG
>QLUB01000035.1 GCA_018725205.1 candidate division NPL-UPA2 bacterium | reverse complement strand
GTTTTGCGCGAAAAAGGCTCAACCTCCATTAATAGTAGAGATTAAGCCTTGAGCAAGTATCGCAAAATTTTCAGTAGCTATTCTTGTCTATGGGGATTCAATAATTTCTGGTCGCATTTTCTTTGTATGCTAACAGATGTATGGCGGAAAAACAACCCCAAAAGCTATCGCGATAGCGATTTCGTTCTTCTTTTTGTAACACACCTTGCCCTCTTGACTATTATAATAGCTAGCCTATAATATATTAAGGAGGTGCTAGCATGAGTGAAGAGGCCAAAATGATTTTGGAGATGCTGCGAGACGGGAAGATCACTACGGACGAGGCGACCCGCCTGCTGAATGCCGCGCTGCCCGCCCGGGATCGTCCCCGTGAATCCGAAGGTGCATTCTTTAGTGACCTGCGCGACACTGTGCGCGAAGTAGCGGAACGAGCGCGCAAGGAAGCTAAGGAGGCGGTACGCCGAGCCAACGAGGCATTGCGTGAAGAACAGAAGGGTACAAAGGAACAAGCGCGCGAGCTAGTTCATCGGGCGCGCGATGAGATGCGGGAGCAATTGCGAGAGGCGAAAGTGCGGCTCAAGGAAATGAAGCAAGAGCTTAAGCAGCGACTACGCCAAGACAAAGCTAAGGGAGCTTTAGCCGAGGAGGCAGAAGAAGAACTCGAGAGTATGGAAGAGGAGCTTGAGAACATACAAGAAGAAGTCGAGGAGATGCAGCATGAGGTAGAGGAAATCCAGCATGACCTTAAGGAAACTGAAGCTGACCAAGCAGAGGAAGATGAAGACGAGGACGACGATGAAGACGAGACAGAAGACGAAGAAGATGACCGCCGTGAGCCTGAAGGAGGAGTGCTGGCCTCTGTTATCAGCGCTCTAGGAGGAGGGCAAACATACCACTGGCAAGAAAATCTATCAGGTAAGCTGCCTGACGTCCCTGTGCCTCACATTATAGTGCGCGGAGTTAACGGACGCATAGCAGTTGAGCGTACTAGCGACTCGAAGTGGCACCTAGCCGCAGAGAAATCCGCACGCGCAAACAACGTTACCGAGGCCGAACGGCTAAGAGAGCGTCTCTACTCGGTAGAAGCAACTGCCGAAGGACTAGTAATTGCCGCCAAAAAAGTGTTTGGTCAGGCGCGCGCCGTCAATTTTCATCTGCGTCTGCCGCAAGCCCTTACCTATGACCTTGACTTAAGCGCCGTAAATGGGAGCGTGCGCGTCAAGGAGGTCACTGCCAAGCGGATTCGGGCCAGCACTACAAACGGCCAAATAGCGGTCGAGAGTGTGGCCAGCGAGATTAGCCTGTCCTCCGTGAACGGACGCGTGGAGTTAACCGGGGGGGCGCCAAACGTCAAGTGCCGTACGGTTAACGGCAGCCTAGTCGTTACCTGTCCCACACTGCAAGCGGGGGCAATGTCCCTAGACACCGTGAACGGCAGCATCACCCTGCGGCTTGGGGACAGCAAGGAAGTTGGTGTCAGGATTAAGGGTGCCAATATGCATGGCTCCGTACAGGCGGAGGGTTTAGGCCTTAAGGTAGACGTCGTCCGACACATGGTAGGAAAGAGACTACAGGCCAAGAGCGAAGGTGCCTTTGCGCACTGGCTGGAAGTGGAGGCCAAATCAGTACACGGCTCCATAAATATAGCGCGCGCCCTCTAGCGCAGCAGGGAAAGGCAAGCTGTGTGGGGAAGATAAAGTCGTCGGATTCACCGACGACTTTGTTATTTCTATCAATGAGGAGGAAGTACATGCGCATCGCGCTTGTTGCCCACGACCAGAAGAAAGATGTCATGATTAAGCTGGCGCGAGAACACCACGCCTTTCTCAATGCGCAGCTACTAGTAGCTACCGCCACTACCGGAGCTCAGCTCAGCGCTTTGACCGGGCTTACGGTAACGCAAGTACTGTCGGGGCCGCAAGGCGGCGACGCGCAGATTAGCGCCATGGTAGCCACGGGGCAGATAGATGTCGTTATCTTTTTGCGCGACCCTCTTACGGCCCAACCTCACGAGCCAGATATTACCGCTCTGCTTAGGATATGTGACGTACACGATGTGCCTTTGGCTACTAACCTAGGCACAGCCCGCGCCTTGCTTGCCGCCTGTTCGCAACTGCCAGGGTCGTGCGGATGCACCTAGCTTGGCAAGACCAGGTACATATGATAAACTGTTGCCCGCGCCTTGACGTTTAATTCAGGGTACCCATAGTATGAAGTAAAGAGGTATACATGCTGTGAGAAGCGGGTAGATTCTTACCAAGCGCTGGCAAGTCCGCGCTAGAGATAAAAGTACAAAGGGGGTAGTTGAATGGCAACTAGCCAGACCACGGCGAGAATTGTGCTTGCGCTGGGATTGCTCCTTGCCGTCACTCTACTGGTTGGGTACACGCTCGGGTTCTCGCCTGAGGCGCGTCAGGTCACCATCGCGGCTGATGGCCAACAGGTTGCGCTTGCGGTACGTGCAGCTACGGTGGAGGCAGCGTTAACGGAAGCAAAGGTTGTCCTCGGCGAGCACGACAGGGTCAGCCCTGAGCTAGCCAGTAAGGTTCAGGCTCAAATGGAGATAGTGGTTACGCGGGTGACTAAGAGCGAGATTGTAGAGCACGAACGCATCTATTTCCACGAGGTTCGGCGCGCGAACCACAACCTCGAGCGCGGTGTCACGCGCACGGTGCAGCGCGGCAGAGAAGGCCGCAGAGCGGAGCATTACGAGGTAGTATATGAGGACGGGCAGCGAGTCTCTAAAACACTACTCCGCACAGAGGTCCTAGAGCCTAAGGTCGACAGAATCGTCGAGTATGGCACGATTGGCTCGCTATCGCGTGGGGGTAACACCTACCGTTTCACGCGTGTGTTCTACGTAACAGCAACTGCCTACACGGCGGGCCCAGAGAGCACAGGAAAGTCGCCCGGACACCCGGCCTTTGGCATTACACGTAGTGGACTGCCAGTGGAAGTGGGGCATATCGCGGTAGACCCGGACCTGATTCCGCTGCTCAGCCATGTCTGGGTGGAGGGGTTGTGTGCTTTCTCCGCTCAGTTTAACGGCAGGTACTTTGCTACGGACACGGGGAGTGCCATACAGGGGAACCGCATCGACATATACTTTGAACGCGTGGAAGACGCACTGCGTTTCGGGCGCCGACGCATGCGGGTGTATGTGCTGGCAAGGTAGTAAAATTTGTCTTAGGAGTGGCGCATCGCCCTTCGCTAACCCTTTTCGAGCGCGAGATTCAGGTCTTTCATAAGCGCATCAACGTCAATGCCATGTGCCATAGCTCCCTGCTCGACAGACTCGAAGCGCGCAGCCGCGCAGCCTAGACAACCGAGGCCGTACTTAAAAAACACCGGCACCAGCTGCGGGAATCTATCCACAACGTCTTGTATGCCCATGTCGCGAGTTACTTTCATCCTTCACACCTCCAAACGTATCTTTAGTATACCACAAATCTGCGCCGCCGAGTGAGCGTACCGGCAGGTGATGTGCTACACTGATACACTAAGGGGTGAGGACGATGGCCATGGAGATAGAGAAGATTAAGGCCTTTCGCGAGAAGATAAGGGTTCCGGGAGACAAGTCAATTAGCCATCGCGCACTGCTGGTGGCAGCGCAAGCGCCCGGTCTTTCATGTCTCTGTGGCCTTTCGGACTCGGAAGACGTAAAGGCAACCAGGCAGTGTCTTCGCCAGGTAGGCATAGCGATTGAGGATGAGGCGAGAACAACCTGCGTACTAGGGAAAGGCCTGCCGCACTGGCACGAGCCGGAGGCGGCGCTGAGCTGTGAGAATTCGGGGACGACCATGCGGCTCTTAGCGGGGCTTTTGGCGGGGAGCGCGATGCGTGCGACGCTGGTTGGCGACGCTTCGTTATCTAACCGCCCTATGCAGAGAATCGTGGGCCCGCTTACACTTATGGGCGGGCAGATACAAGCTATGACAGACAAAGGACGCCCGCCGCTTATGGTGACTGGTGGGAAGCTTAAGGGGTGCGACCACCGCTTGCCCATCGCCAGTGCCCAAGTGAAGTCCGCTTTGCTTTTGGCTGGGCTTAGTGCTACGGGCGTAACGAGAATATGGGAAAAACACCCGACCCGTGACCATACAGAGCGCATGCTGCGGGCCTTTGGATGTAACATTGACTTTAGCCCGGGCTATGCCGAGGTGCAGGGAGGACAAACCTTAAGGCCATTTCACTTTCAGACGCCGGGGGATATCTCCGGTGCGGCGTTCTTCTTGGTTTTAGCGGCAGTTACGCCGGGAGCGGAGCTAGTCGTCGAGAATGTAGGGCTAAATCCCACCCGTACCGGGGTCCTTGACGTCCTGCGGGCCATGGGGGCGAGCTTAACCTGTACGGTGCACCGCACGGAGCCTGAGCCTGTTGGCAGCATCCACGTGTCCGGAGGCCATCTTAGGGGTTTCAGGGTGGGGGGAGCAGATATTCCCCGCCTGATTGATGAATTGCCCATCTTGGCAGTAGCGGCAGCCCTGGCCACAGGGAGAACGGAGGTGCGCGACGCCGCTGAACTCAGGGTGAAAGAAAGCGACCGTATTACAGCTTTACTCACCGAGCTACGGCAAATGGGGGCTAGGTGTCAGGAGCTGCCGGATGGCTTTACTATCGAAGGCGGGCGTCTCAGTGGCGCTCTCGTTAACTCGCACGGCGACCATCGGCTGGCCATGTCTCTCGCTGTGGCAGGCTGCAGCGCAGAGGGAATTACGCTCTTACGCGGGGCAGAGTGTGTCGCAGTGTCGTACAGAGGGTTCTTTACGACACTAGAGAGCCTAGTGAAAGCAGGGGAGGCCCTCTATGCTTAGATTTCTTACCGCAGGAGAGTCGCACGGCCCGGCGTTAACCTGTATTATCGAGGGGTTGCCCGCAGGGATACGGATAGACATGCGGGAGATTGACGTCGAGCTCGCCCGCCGACAGCGTGTGCCGGGACGCGGCGAACGCATGAAGATCGAGCAGGACACAGTTGCCATCCTTTCCGGGATGCGGGGAGGCCTCACGCTTGGCAGCCCGCTAACCATGCAAATAGTTAATCGTGACCACGTAAATTGGGCGGAGACCATGCACCCTCACCTTCCCGCGAGCGGAGCGAAGGTGACGTGTCCGCGTCCGGGGCACGCCGACTACCCCGGCATGGTTAAGTATGGGTTTGACGACGCGCGGAATGTCTTAGAGCGGGCCAGCGCACGCGAAACAGCAATGCGCACGGCTATCGGGGCGGTGGCCCGCCAAGCGCTACGAGTCAAGGGCATTAGCATATACGGCCGTGTCGCTGAACTCGGCCCGCTTAGGCTGGGGGCGCAGGAACCGACGGAAGAAGCTTTTATGGCGGCAAAGGAGCAGCCCTTTTCGGCAGACGCAAACAGAGCCAGTGCGGCCGAAGAAATGCTGGCTGCCTGCCGGGCAGAGGGCGTCAGTGTGGGTGGGGTAATTGAGGTGGCGGCATTTCATTTGCCCATTGGGCTAGGCTCCTACGTGCACGCCAACAGGCGCCTCGACGGGCTGATTGCCGGGGCGCTGATGTCTATTCCCGCAGTTAGGGGCGTAGAAATCGGGGAAGCTTTTTCGCAGGCGCGCCATGCACCCGGCGCACCCGGCGACAGCTTGCAGTACGATATAGAAAAGGGGATTCACTATGTCGGCAATGCCAACGCAGGCCTAGCGGGCGGGATGTCTACCGGGCAGCCCCTGCTGGTGCGTTGCGCCGTCAAACCCATACCTACACTTGCGCCATGCAGGACGGTAGACCTAGCTACGCTCAGTGAGGCTGCTCCGGTGCGCGAGCGAAGTGACGTGACAGCCGTCTTTGCCGCAGTGGTGGTGGCGGAAGCCGTGTTAGCGTGGGTTCTGCTTTGCGCCTTAGTGGAAAGCCCAGCCAAGTGGCCTTAGTACCCCGCCCGTTTATCCACGGTGTTGAGGAGCGGCCTGCCAAGGTAAAGTCGGCGTAGGTTTTCTAAGAAGATCTCAAGCGCGCGTTCGCGGTAATTCGGCAGCGACCCGGCGCAATGGGGGGTGATTAGGACGTTTGGCATCGACCACAGCGGATTTTCCTTGGGCAGAGGCTCCTCGGCGAACACATCTAACCCTGCGCCGGCGAGATGACCGCTGTGTAAGAGCTCTATCAGCGCAACTTCATCTACTATTTTGCCGCGGGCAATGTTGTAGAAATATGCCCCGGCGGGGAGCAGCGCGAGGCGCTCCCGGGTCACAACCAAATCGGTAGAGGGCGTTAGCGGCAGAGCGACCACGAGATGCTTAACGAGTGGCAAGACGCGATCTAGCTCGCATTCGGGAAGCACCTCGTCGGCATAGGGCGAGGGAGCGGGATGCCTGCGTATGCCGATGACCTTCATTCCCATGGCTTTGGCTCTTCTCCCTAACGCTTGTCCGATCGCCCCGAATCCGAGGATGCCTATCGTCTGGCCATACAGGAGCTCAGGCTCACAGGGACGCCATTCGCGCTCGCGCTGGTTTAACACATGTGCGGGAAACTTTCGCACCAAGCACAGCATGAGCCCTAAGACATGCTCGCCAATCGTTTCTTGATGCATGCCGCTGGTGGTACAGAGCAGAGCTTCACTTGCCATAAGCTCCGGGGAGAGCATATGATCAACACCCGCGCTTAGTACCTGAATCAGTCTCAGTTTCTTGCCAAGGGGAATTTGCGAAGGTCGCAGCGCCCCCCACACAATGTCTGCTTCCGGCAGCTGGCGCAAAAACTCTTCGCCTTCAGCCGCAATCACCTGTGCCTCCGGATAGGCAGCGCTAATTTGCAGGTGTTCGTCGCCGCTCGGCGTGCCGCGGACAAGAATAGTGACCACATTCATTCCTCCTGTACACAAACAGATTACGCAGAACCTTCGTGTTAGACAGGCGTTTCTCCTGCCGGATTATTGCCCGGGAAAAGCGAAGCAGAAGTGAAGCAAAAGGGAAGCAAAAGGGACGGAGCCTTTTGCTTCAGCGCATAATGCATTCGGAGGTGTATATGCATGAAGTTAACGGTGCTTGGATGCCATTCCCCCTA
Organism: candidate division NPL-UPA2 bacterium; assembly: GCA_018725205.1. GTDB lineage: Bacteria > Bacillota > UBA994 > UBA994 > UBA994 > UBA994. Next base: position 7,913 of record QLUB01000035.1, on the reverse strand, counting down.
TCCACCGGTAGACGGAGCCGGCCCGGGGTACTTGCTGACACATGCGGGGGCCAATTTGCTGCTAGACTGCGGCAGCGGGGTAGTTTCTAAGCTTGGTCAATATCTCGACCCCAAGGGCGGCAAGTTAGCGGCGGTGGTGCTGAGCCACCTTCACGCCGACCACTTCAGCGACCTCTTAGTCTTGCGCTACGCACATATGTTGGCTATGCAGGGCACACAGGTGCCGCCCCTCGCGGTCTATTGCCCGGACGTACCGGAAACAGAACGAGCAGTGATTCCTTTTCGCGATGTCTTGTCACTGCACACGATAGACGAGCGTTCACATTTTTCGCTCGCCGGGATGACTTTTGCCTTCTATCGGACCAAGCACATCTATCCCTGCTATGCCGTGCGCATCGAGGCAGAGGGAAGGAGTCTAGTTTATACAGGGGACACCGCCTGGGACGACAATCTTGTCGAGTTTGCCGCGCTAGCGGATGTGCTTTTGGTGGAGGCGTGCTTTACCGAGCAAAACAAAGGGGAGAACCCCGCCCAGCACATGAGTGCGCGGGAATGCGGGGCTTTGGCTGAGCAGGCGATTGTCGGCAAGCTAATCCTCACTCATCTGCCCCCCGTGGGGGACTGCGCCGAGCTATTGGCAGAGGCACGGGCCGCATTTTCTGGCGAAACAAGCGTGGCCTTTTCCGGCCTCTGTCTTGAGCTCTAAGCATGCGGTTTAGTGCTAGCGGTTGCGAAACCAGTCCCACGGAAAGAGCCACTCACGTGCGGGCCGATGCACTGTGCAGCGTTCGGTAGGGGCCGTACCCTCGAGAAATATTTCCGTGCGGCGAAATTCAGATTCGCAGGCATCGCGCGCGAGCAGTGTTCCGTCGCGAGCAAAGACTAGGCTAGCCTCTCTCTGTACAAAGGGAGGCAAAGCCAAGAAGGTATTTAACCCAAGAAACAGAACAGTTATAAGTGCAAGGGAAGCAAGGAGTGCCGGCTGCGCCTGTAGTCTGCGGGGCATATGCATCACCAAACTTAGGATGCCCAGAAAGGAGACTTACATCTGTGACAGAGCTGCTAGATCGTTTGCGCAGGGGGGACAAAGCTGCCTTTGAGGAAATGGTCAATAAGTATTGGGGGCAGGCTAGGCGGCGGGCGGTCACACTCACTCGGTCATGGCAAGATGCCGAGGACCTCGTACAAGAGTCCTTCGCGCGCGCATGGGCAAGGGTCGGTGAGTTTCGCGGCGACGCCTCATTCAGCACATGGCTGATGCGGATTATGGAGAATCACCACGTTGACCTGCTGCGCAAAAAGAAGCGCGCACCCTCCGTCTCGCTTCAGACGTTAGACCTGCGCGAATTGTTGAATTTGCGCCCCCCGGCCTGGCTAGATGTCGCCATGCTTGAGAAACAATGGGAAATAGAGGACATGCGCAAGTGCATCGACGATGCCTTCAGCCGTCTGCCGGCGGCCTATAAGAAGCTTATTGTGCAAAAGGACTTGCAGCGGCTGTCCTATGAAGAGATGGCGCAGCAGATGGCCTGCTCAGTAGAAGCAATCCGCTGCAAGCTGTACCGTGCCCGCAAGCAGATGCGAGTGGAGCTCGCGCGGTTGCTTGGTCAATACGGCGTAGTAATGTAGGTTCTAATGCGACTCACACCCGCCTCGATATTTTCCATGGAGGTCGCATAGGAGAGGCGAATGTAATTGCGCGCCCCAAAGCCAGAACCCGGAACTACCGCCACATGTGCCTTATCCAGCATTACCCCAGCAAGCCTAACGTCATCGAAGATTACTTCGCCCCCATAGGGCATGCCTAGGAGTTGCGATATGTTAGCTAGGACGTAGAACGCCCCTTGCGGCATGCGGCAGGACACGCCCGGCAGTAGATTAAGGAGTTCCACCATGCGGAGGCGGCGGCGGGCAAATTCCTGTAACATTTCCCCAATCGCCGCCTGCGAGCCGCATAGCGCCTCAACGCTCGCTGCTTGCGCGATGGAGTTTGGGTTAGATGTAGCGTGGCTTTGCAGGCTCCCCATAGCCGCCGCTAACGCCGAATTGCTGGCGGTGTACCCAATCCGCCAACCCGTCATGGCGTAGGCTTTGGACATGCCGTTAACAACAACGGTCAGTTCCTTAATGTCAGGGCCGAATGAGGCCATGCTTACGTGTTTTGCCCCGTCGTAAATAAGCTTCTCGTAGATCTCATCGGAAATAACGTAGACTTGGTGCTGCACACAGATTTCCGCAATAATCTTTAGTTCGCTCGCCGAATATACCATGCCGGTGGGATTGCTCGGGGAGTTAAGAATCAGCACCTTAGTGCGCGGCGTAATTGCAGCAACAAGCTCCTCCGGGCGCACCTTAAAATCTTCTTCTTCGCGGGTGTCCAGGATTTTTGGCACGCCGCCAGCCATCTTAACCATCTCAGGGTAACTCACCCAATAAGGGGCGGGCACAATGACTTCGTCGCCCGGGTCGCAGAGGGCTAGGAGAGCATTGTAAATACTGTGTTTTGCGCCGTTAGACACCACTATCTGTGCCGGGTGGTAGGACAGCTGGTTTTCGCTCTGGAGCTTCTGGCAAATGGCTTGGCGGAGTTTATCCGTGCCGCTTGAGGGCGTATAGCGGGTATAACCGGCTTCGATGGCTGCGATACCGGCAGCGGCAATATGGGCAGGGGTATCAAAGTCTGGCTCACCCACGCCAAAATTAACGACCTTAATGCCTTGGCCCGCCATTTGTTTGGCCTTGGCGTCGATGCTGAGTGTGACGGAAGGAGTAATGTTAAGCGCGCGTTCGGCGAGCTTCTTCATAAATAGGCCCCCTTAACTGTGTTTTGTACATTGTATTCTTCGTCCACCGCAAGTTCCCTGCTGCTCGGCGACACATTTGCGGCCATTGCGCGTGTCAGATAATTGTGCTAGACTGATGCAAACGCAGCGCAGAAGCAAGTAGTTCAGGCGTTTGACAAGAGAGCTAGCGGTCGGTGTGAGCTAGTACAAGCGCTTTAACGAAGTCCACTTCGAAGGCGGCACGCGATGAGCGTAGACGGTGACACCGTTACAGTCCCTAGAGGCCGCAAGGCAAACCAGGGTGGTACCGCGAGACAGCTCGCCCCTTAATTTGGGGCGTGTTTTTGTTATGGATCAAAGTTCAAAGCACATATCTGATTAGGGAGGGAACAAAATGTTAGACATCAAGCTCATCCGCAACAATATGGACAAGGTAGCGGCCGGCGTTGCCGCTAAAGGTGAGGCAGCAGGATTAGCTGAGTTCCAAGCACTGGACGAGGCCCGGCGACAAAAAATCACGGCGGTGGAGCAGTTAAAGGCGCAGCGCAATAGCGTCACGCAAGAAATCGCTCGGCGGCGGCAAAAGGGCGAGGACACGGCGGCATTGCAAGAGGAAATGAAGGAAGCCGGCCAAAAAGTAAAGGATCTCGACGCCGCGGTGAGCGAGATCGAGTTTGAGCTCGAGGCGCTGCTACTGCGCATTCCTAACTTGCCCGACAGCGACGTGCCCATTGGCGCGGACGACACCGAGAACGTCGAAATAAAGCGCGTCGGGGAGCCGCGGCAGTTCAGCTTTCCTCCCAAGGCACATTGGGACATCGGCGTCGAGCTTAACATACTCGATTTTGAGCGCGCGGGGAAAATAGCCGGGAGTCGCTTTGCCCTGTATCGCGGACTTGGCGCAAGGTTAGAACGGGCGCTGATCAATTTCATGCTCGATCTACACACGCACGCGCATGGATACACCGAGGTCTTCCCGCCGCTCGTAGTAAGCTACGCCTGTATGCAGGGCACAGGGCAGTTCCCAAAGTTTACGGACGACGCCTTTAAGCTTGCCGACAAAGACCTGTATCTTAACCCCACTGCCGAAGTGCCGGTCACGAACATGCACCGCGACGAGATTATCGACGGCCATCTCTTGCCGCTCTACTATACTGCTTACTGCCCATCCTTTCGCGCCGAGGCCGGCGCTGCGGGGCGCGACGCGCGGGGACTTATCCGCATGCATCAGTTTAACAAAGTAGAATTGGTGAAATTCGTGACGCCGGAGACTTCGGAGGACGAGCTCTTGACCCTGTTGCGCGATGCCTGCCGCGTCCTAGACTTGCTTGAGATTCCCTATCGCATCGTCCAAATGTGCACAGGTGACCTTGGCTTCGCTGCCGCCAAAAAATACGACATTGAGCTGTGGCTGCCAAGCTATAACAGGTACATGGAGATTTCGTCGTGCTCAAATTTCCGCGATTTTCAGGCGCGGCGGGCCAACATCAAGTACAAACCGACAATTGGCGCGAAAGCAGAATACGTCCACACGCTGAATGGCTCGGGGCTCGCCGTTGACCGCCTTGTCGCCGCCGTGTTGGAAAACTACCAAACCGAGGACGGTTCGGTAACCGTGCCTGCAGTTCTTAGGCCATACATGCAAATCGAACACATGGCAAAGTAGCAAAAAAATGCAAATTGACTGCGACAAACATCGCTGATATACTGATTTGTGCTGCGGAGAGATGGCCGAGTGGTTGATGGCGCTAGTCTTGAAAACTAGTGATCCTGCAAGGGACCGGGGGTTCGAATCCCTCTCTCTCCGCCACACAAGTAGTTGGCCGGCTTTTTGCCATTGCCTGAGCAAGAAGTCTGTGCTATAGTAAGTTGGCACGGAGAGGTGGCCGAGTAGGTCGAAGGCGATCGCCTGCTAAGCGATTATACGAGCTTTAAACTTGTATCGCGGGTTCGAATCCCGCCCTCTCCGCCATATATGCGCCCGTAGCTCAGCTGGATAGAGTAACGGACTACGAATCCGGTGGTCGCAAGTTCGAATCTTGCCGGGCGCGCCATTTTTTTGCATCCGTAGCTCAGGGGATAGAGCAGCGGTTTCCTAAACCGCGTGTCGGGGGTTCGAGTCCCTCCGGGTGCACCACTGAGAGAGGAACCTAGGCCCATGGGACATGAATACTTCATGAGGGAAGCAATCTGCGAGGCCAAAATCGCCGCTAGCCTAGGTGAAACCCCTGTGGGCGCGGTGATTGTGCGCGCCGGGCAAATAGTTGGTCGCGGGCACAATCTGCGCGAGACCGAAAAAGACCCCACGGCGCACGCCGAAATGATTGCCATTCGCCAAGCAAGCCAGGCCTTAGGGGGCTGGAGACTCCTTGAGTGTACCCTCTACGTGACCCTAGAGCCGTGCATAATGTGTGCCGGGGCTATGGTGCTGGCGCGACTGCCGCGAGTAGTGTTTGGGGCGTTTGACCCGAAAGCTGGCGCCGCAGGCTCGGTCATAGATGTGCTTACGGCTAACGAGTTTAACCATTGCGTGGAAACCATTGGCGGCGTCTTAAGCGGCGAGTGCTCCGCCTTGCTGAAAGAGTTCTTCCTCGAGCTTCGTAAGAGTAAATAAGAAAACACACAAAGCGGAGAGATGGCTGAGTGGTTTAAGGCATCCGCCTCGAAAGCGGAAGAACGGTTACCCGTTCCGTGAGTTCAAATCTCACTCTCTCCGCCACCTTTGGCTATCAGCGGAAGGCGGATAGCGGAAAGCAGCTAGCGGATAGCCTCCTCGCAGTTCCCGACTCATGATTCACGAGCCCCATAGCTGACAGCCGAGTGCTGAGTGCTCAAAGCTACACAATACACTAAAAACCCACGGAGAGATGGCTGAGCTGGTCTAAGGCGCACGACTGGAAATCGTGTTCGGGCTTATACCCCGACGAGGGTTCGAATCCCTCTCTCTCCGCCATTTATATAGCAATGGCAAGGCTCTTGAGGAATGACCTCAAGAGCCTTTTTGTATGCAGAAGTGTGATTTTGGTCGTCCCGTCGCCGTAGCGACGAGGGGAGCAATGGCAAAAAACTACAAGCGCAGATAACGACAAAGGATGTCAAATTTCGACAAGGGAAATGACCATTGGGGTCGAATGAACAATATGGGAAACAAGTCTGACGGACCTTTTTTATCTCCCCCTAGGTAAGATTTTACGTGAGTGAATGTGCGTTTCGTCAGCGGAGAGTAGCAATACAACGAAATGAGCGGGAGGTAATTTATGAACAGCGAATTGATCAAAAAAGGAGTGGAGCGTGCTCCGCACCGCAGCCTGTTAAGGGCCACCGGCAGAATAGTGGAGGAAACAGACTTTGAGAAACCTTTTATCGCCATTGCCAACTCCTTCGCCGAAATCGTGCCGGGGCATGCCCACCTGAATGAATTTACCGTAGAGATCAAACAGGCCGTGCGAGAAGCAGGGGGTGTTCCCTTTGAGTTCAACACCATTGCCCTGTGCGACGGCATTGCCATGAATCATTTTGGCATGCGCTATAGTCTGCCTTCCCGGGAACTTGTGGCTGACAGTGTGGAGACAATGGTGCGAGGTCACCAGTTTGACGGCCTCATCTGCGTTCCTAATTGTGACAAGATAGTGCCTGGCATGCTGATGGCGGCCGTGCGGCTGAACATCCCCACCATTTTTCTCTCCGGCGGCCCGATGAAAGCGGGGCGGACCGGGGACGGTCGCCCTATCGACCTGATCTCTGTTTTTGAGGGGGTCGGCGCTTTCCGCGCTGGCAGAATTGGTGCGGACGAATTATTGGAGTTAGAACAGGCTGCCTGTCCGGGATTCGGTAGCTGTGCGGGCATGTTTACCGCAAACTCGATGAATTGCCTTTGTGAGGCTTTGGGGCTGGCTCTTCCCGGTAACGGCACTATTTTGGCCGTGGATCCGCGCAGAAGCGTGCTGAAAAAATGGGCCGGACGTCAAATCGTGGAGCTGGTCAAACAAGATATACGGCCGCGGCAGATCGTCACAGAGCAGGCAGTTGACAATGCTTTTGCCCTCGATGTGGCTATGGGTGGTTCTACCAACACGATTCTGCATCTGCTGGCCGTTGCCCAGGAGGCGGGGATAGACTACCCCCTTGCACGCATCAACCTGATATCGGGGCGCACCCCTAGTCTCTGTAAAATTTCTCCAGCTTCCAGCTTACACATCGAAGATGTTGACCGCGCCGGTGGCGTCACCGCCGTTTTAGGTGAGCTTTCCCGCAAGACTGGCCTGCTTGATCTGGATTGCCTCACGGTTACCGGGAAATCCCTGGGCGAGAATATCGGCCCGGCGCGAAGCCTCGACTCGTCGGTGATTCACTGTCTGGATGGGGCGCTCAGCCCAGTCGGAGGACTGAAGGTCCTTTTTGGCAGCCTGGCGCCTAACGGAGCAGTGGTGAAGACGGCGGCAGTGGGACCGCAGATGGTGCGTCACAAAGGACCGGCGGTAGTCTTTGACGGAGAGGCAGAAGCCTGTGCCGCCATCTTGGAGGGGCGCATCAAGCATGGCGAAGTGGTGGTTATACGCTTTGAGGGGCCAAAAGGCGGCCCCGGCTTTATGGAGATGTTGGGACCGACAGCGGCGATAGTGGGGATGGGATTGGGAGAGACGGTGGCGCTGGTTACCGACGGCCGCTTCTCCGGTGGCACACGGGGAGCCTGTATCGGTCATATTTGTCCCGAAGCCGCCGACGGTGGCCCAATTGCGCTGGTTAAGGACGGCGATCTGATCGCTTACGACCTGGAAGCAGGCACGCTGGAGCTACTGGTGCCGCAACAAGAGCTTGCCGCTAGGAAGGCAGCCTTTACGCCGCCCATCCGGCAGGGGATCACCGGCTGGCTGGCCAGGTACGTTCAGATGGTCACTCCGGCCAGCCGCGGCGCCGTCCTTTCTGCCATGCGCGAACTTTACAAAAACACATCTTTATGATAATTTAAATAACGACCGCTCACATTACCTAGAAGAAGGGTGGATTTGTAGGCGATTGCGATATCATTAGCGTATGGGCTCTATAGTTTACAAACGGAGGCACTAGGAAGGCGGTGGCTTAATGGCCCTATTCGAGAGATTGGCGGCGTGGTTTGAACAAATTAGTGCC
>QLUB01000034.1 GCA_018725205.1 candidate division NPL-UPA2 bacterium | reverse complement strand
GCCATGTGCCATGTGCCATGTGCCATCCTCTACAATTGCGCCTGCATTGTTCAGTTTTCAAGGATCACAGATTCGATGCGCCACTTAATGGGGCGAAGTTTAGCTTATCACTTCGGCTCGCTCTCGTCAAGTAGCTGAATCACTAACTTGTCGAATCTCTCAGAAGTCGCCCGCTGCTTGCGACGCTTGACTACTATAGCACGCGGTTTGTGACTGTGCAACAGCTAGCTTTATCCATTTTGCTGTTTGTTGCTCATTCGTGTTATTCTAGTCCCAGTTACACCTAAAATATTCGTCTGCAAGAGGAGGAGTAATTAGTGTCGACCTTGCTTGAACGCGCACAGGCCTTGGCGCCCGAGTTAATCTCCATTCGCCGCGACATTCATCAGCATCCCGAAGTTGGTTTTGCCGAACATCGCACTTCGCAACTGGTATTCAACTATCTGCAGGAGCTAAGTCTTAAGCCGCAAATCGTCGCCGGAACGGGAGTTGTGGCCACACTCCGGGGCACGTCGCCGGGCAGGACCATCGCCTTGCGCGCTGACATGGACGCGCTTACGGTTACCGAACAGGCTGAACATACATACACGTCCAAAACGCCCGGACTAATGCACGCCTGCGGGCATGACGGACATACTGCCATACTCCTTGGAGTAGCAAAGCTCCTCAGCGAGGTCAAAGACCTCCCTGGCAACGTGAAGTTTATCTTCCAACCGGCGGAGGAAGGTCCCGGGGGAGCGCTGCCGATGATCGCGGCGGGAGTGCTCGACAACCCACAAGTGCACGCCATGCTTGGCCTGCACGTTGGCACAGTTCAGTATACGGCAGGGCAAATTGCGCTGCGTTATGGTTCGGTTTGTGCAGCGGCTGACAATATTGAAATAGTCGTAAAGGGCAAAGGTGGCCACGGCGGTCATCCGCACGGAGCGATTGACGCTATTGTGACTGCCGGACATCTAATCGTTGCCCTACAAAGCATTGTCAGCCGTGAGATTGACCCTGCTGCCGCTGTTGTGCTGTCGCTTGGTACCGTGCGCGGAGGATACCGCGAAAACGTCATTGCCGACGAAGTTACGTTGACCGGCACCGTACGCACGCTGTCACCGGAAATACGCTCCTCGATGCCGGACCGCATTGAGCGCATCGTGAAAGGCGTCTGCGACAGCTTCCGCTGCCACTATTCCTTTACCTATACGCAAGGCTATCCTGCGCTATACAACGACGAGGTCATGACTGCGCTAACTGAGGAAGTAGCGCAAGAAGTCCTTGGCAGCGCCAACGTATTTCGTGCCCCCCACCCTACTATGGGGGGCGAAGACTTCAGCTACTTCGCCGAGAAAGTCCCAGCTTGTTTCTTTATGTTGGGGGCCACGAATAGCGCCAAACAGTGCGATTACGTCATTCATCACCCGAAGTTCAACTTCGACGAGGACGCCATCCCCGTAGGCATGGCTTTATTGGCGGAAACCGCGTATGCCTATTTAATGAGAAGTGGGAAATGAGATGTGGGATTGGGTTTAGAATGCCTTAGAACGCTAGGAAGAACTGAATAAACAAGAGCGCTAGCAACCCCGGCGGCCCAAGGTACCCTGTTAGGAGCACGGTGAAGGGGTTAATGGGAACGAAAACATCTACTACTTGCAGAGCGATGTTGAAGGCAAGCAACAAGAATGCTCCCGAGAGCACCATTAGCCCTGCGCGCAGGGCAAACTTAGCTGGTACGACGAGAGCTCTGGTGACAATTATTGCTATGGCTAGCACAAAAAGTCCGGCAAGCACGGTGTTAACATTGAGATGCTCTAAGAGACTTTGCACTGTCCACTCCCCCTCGCTAAAACTTATGCGTCCGCAGGTTTTGTCATACCTGCGGACGATAGAGAAGGGAGCTTGCTTGTATGCCTGCGCTGCGTCCCACTCCTGGCGCGCTTCCTCCACGAGGGTGAGCAGCTCGGGTTGTCCTTGCTGGCTGTCGGCACCCTCCAGAACAAGATTAAGGCGCGTGCCGACTGTGGCAATGACACTCGTAAGCACACTGTTCACTCCGTTACTCCTCCTAGTAGTTCTCTTAGGAGAAGTATGACCGAAAAGTTGCAGCCTAAACCGCCTGCGTTTACATTTCGCGGCGGTTTTCTAACGCGCGGGCTAGTGTCAGCTCATCCGCATATTCTAGGTCGCCGCCAACGGGCAAACCGTGCGCTAGCCGCGTCACTTTGACACCGAGTGGCTTAATTAACCTTGCTAGATACAAGGCTGTCGCCTCGCCCTCAATGTTTGGGTTAGTAGCGAGAATCAACTCCTGCACGTTGCCGCCGCTTAAGCGACTTAGGAGTTCCTTAATTCTAAGCTGCTCCGGCCCAATTCCGTCCATGGGAGAAATGGCGCCGTGCAGGACGTGATAAAGGCCCCGAAAGTCATGCGTGCGCTCAATGGCCGCTACATCGCGCGGGTCTTGCACCACACACACCACGTCACGCCGCCGCTGGCCCTCACGGCAGATAGGACATGCGGCGTCTTCAGCCAGATTACAGCAGGTGCTGCAATAGCGAATTTTTTCTTTGGCAGCTATTATGGCTCCTGTTAGCTCTGCTAAGGCTGTCCTGTCTTGTGACAGCAGAAAGAATGCCAGCCGCTGAGCTGTCTTAGGCCCAATCCCCGGTAAGCGCGCGAGCTCAGCAATGAGCTTTTGAATGGGCGGAGGGAAACTTAACACAGACTACCTAAAACATGCCGCGCGGCAGATTAAGCCCCGCAGTGACCTTGCTCATTTCGGCATTGACCATGTCTTCTGCCTTGCGCAACGCCTCATTTACCGCGACGAGGATTAGGTCCTCGAGCATCTCCACATCGCTTGGGTCAACGGCTGCAGGCTGTATGGTGAGTTTTTGCAGCGACTTGGCCCCCGTGACTACCGCCGTAACCATGCCGCCGCCACTCGTAGCCTCCACAGTGCGCGCATTGAGCTCCTCCTGCAGTTTGTGGACGCGCTCCTGCATCTTTTGGGCCGCTTTCATCATGTCTTTCATGTTATTCATGCTCTTTCCTCCCAGCTACTCTTTAGTCTTAACAATAGTCCCCTCAAAGATTTCAATCACCTGCTGCACGCTGTTTTCGCTTGCGCTAGGCGTGGAAACGGCAGTGCCGCTGCCATCCGGCATAATTAGCTTAACTTCCACCGATTTGCCGAGCACTTGCGAGAACGCTTTGGCGATGTGCAGAAGGTCAGCAGGCTTACTAAGCCGATTAAACGTATGTATATTAGACTCGTTCATTTGCAGAATAACGGTATCGCCCTCTAGCCGCAGCGGTGATATGGCTCCCATCGTTGCGCCGGTTAGGGGGGCTTTCTGCTTGACTAGGCGCTGTACTTCGGGCCAAGCCTTAAGCAGCTGGGATATCTCTGCCTTAGGAGTGTCGGCTTTAAGGATATCAGGTCTATGCGTATCAGCCCTAGGCGTACCCGTTGTAGGTTCGTCTCTCTCCGCCAGCACAGCGACGTTTGCTACCTGCGGTAGGGCTTGCATGGCGTTGGCTTGCTTTACAATCATCAGTTCTAGATGCAGGCGCGGGTGCCCGCCATAGCGCATGTCGTTTTCGGTCTGCAGTGCTATGTCAATTACCGCTGGGAGGTATGGCGCGAGTTTACGGGCCAGGCACAGGAATGATTCGCGCTGCTCTCCTTCGTAGCCGCTTTCCTCAAAAACCCGTGGAGAGTGAACGAAAAGCAGCAATTGCCGCAGCGCCGCGATATACGAAGCCAGATACTGGCCTGTTTCTCGTCCGCCGGTCAATTCGCTGTGTAGCTGCTGCATGGCGAGAGCCAAATTGCCTTCCTCTAAGGCGGTAAGAAGTTTAACATAGACTGCGCCCGGCACCGTGCCTGTAACAGCGAGCACCGCATCCACGTCAATCTTCCCGTCCACAAAGGCCGCGCATTGTTCAAATAGCCCGAGTGCGTCGCGCATACTGCCGACGGCGTGCTGAGCAATCTCGTGCGCAGCGGAAGTCGACAAGCTCACCCCATTAGCGGCTGCTACCTGCATTAGCCTGGCAATGATCACCTGCGCAGCTAGGCGGCGAAAGTCAAAGCGCTGACAGCGCGAGATTATAGTGGCGGGAAGCTTGTGCGGCTCAGTGGTAGCCAGAACGAAGACTACGTGTTGCGGGGGCTCTTCTAGCGTCTTAAGAAGAGCGTTAAAGGCTTCTGTAGTAAGCATATGGACTTCATCGATAATGTACACCTTGGTGCGCAGGTCAACGGGGGCAAACTTAACGTGCTCTCTTAGCTCCCGAATCTCGTCAATGCCGCGGTTAGAGGCCGCGTCGATCTCGACTACATCTAAGGAAGAACCCGCGGCGATAGCAACGCAGGCGGGACAAACAAGACACGGTTCTGCTGTTACCCCGAGGTGACAGTTTAGGGCCCGCGCCATAATCTTGGCCATGGTTGTCTTGCCTGTGCCTCGCGGCCCGGTGAATAAAAGAGCATGTGGCACGCGAGACCTCTGTAGCATATTGCTAAGCGTATGTTTAATGTGGTCTTGCCCCGAGACTTCGCTAAACCGCGCGGGGCGCCACTCCCGGTACAGCGTCTGGTAAGCCATCGTTTTCACCTGCCTCTTTTGTGGCTAATACTTCCCTGCGGGGAACAAGTTTTCCTGCTGTTTATGAAAGCAAGACGCCGAGACTGCTGTCTCGGCGGAAATTTACGGCCGCGCCCTGTCTTTGACTACCACTTCCGGTCGCTAACCCTAGTAGTTAACTCGAATCAGGCTACCCGACGGCACACACGATTGCACACTTACCGCTGCTTCCTTCCGGACCTGACGGGGTTCATGGGTTCATGTTGCGTCGGACCCAACTGTCATCGCTACTTGCTAGGGGCAAACCCCACAAATGCCAGCCGCAATACAGGCTTCTGCCCTGCTACAGCGGATTGCAGGTTCAGGGCTCCGCTACTTCCCCGCATAGCGCGGCCAAGCTTAAACAATGTCGCGTGGTTCTTATTGTGCCTCATTTGGGCCGGAATATCAAGTAAAAGTGCGTTACATTTGTTGGCACACACGCGATAAGTGCTTAGCGCGCGGCTGGGAAAAAGAGCGGCTGACCAAATTTGTCGACACCAAAAGTTGAGATGATATTTTGCACTTCGCGCGATAGCATAAATTCCACAAAACGCTCTGCGCCGCGGGCATTGACGTGAGCAAAACGTACCGGGTTAACCTGCATAACGTGGTAGGGATTCTTTAGGGCAGGATCGCCTTCTACCAGGATAACCAGAGTGAGATTTTGTTTGTGGGCGAGGAAGGTGCCTCTGTCGGTAAGCACGTAGGCCTGCTTGTCCTCGGCTATAGCCAGCGTTGCCGCCATGCCTGTCCCGGATTCTACGTACCATGCGCCCGCCGGTGTGGTGGCAGCTGTCTTCCAGAGCTCTTGTTCCTTTTTGTGAGTACCTGAGTCGTCGCCACGACTGACAAACGTAGCTTGGCTCTGCTTGATGGCAAGTAAAGCCTCGTGTCCTCCACCCATGCCTCTAACGCCGGCGGGGTCCGTGGCCGGGCCGACAATCACAAAGTCGTTATACATCACGTATTGGCGGTTAATGGCTGACCCGTTCTCGACAAGCTTCATCTCGGCCGCGGGCGAGTGCACCAAGAGCACATCGGCCTCACCTTTCTCGCCTAACGCCAGCGCCTGCCCTGTCCCCACGGCTATCGTCTTGACCTCGTATCCCATTCTTCTTTGAAACAGGGGTACCAGCACATCCAAGAGACCGGTATCAGCGGTACTGGTTGTGGTGGCAAGAATGATCGGCTCCTTGGGCTGACACGCCGTTGTAAATAGAACTAGGGCTAGCACAACTGTAAGTGCGAATAACTGAGTCCTTTTCACTGCAAACACTCCTCTCCTGTGCACCTATGTCCTATTCTCTTCTCTGCTCTGGGTTTCCTCTCACCGCGCGGTGGTCGCGAGAATACAATAAACCATTACCGCGAAGGGAGACTAAGTGCAAATGGAAAATGAACTATTGGGAGGAGCCGTCGTCTACCCGCAGGTGACGGCACTCAAGAGGCGCAGGGTGACGCAGCGGATAAACCTGCTGCTCAGCCGTAAGATGCGCGCGTTACTGAGACATCAGTCATACAGTGAGCGTGATGTCTATGTTTGGGGCGACAACACCACACATCTAAACTGGTCATCTACTTCGCCATTTACGAGTACACTCCCTACTACGTGGGCATTCCCGAATTCCCTATCCCCATTGCCAGCCTGCGCGACCTTATCGACGTACGCAGCCCGCTGTATAGGTTTTTGCCGCCTGCGTGACAGAGCACTGTAATTGGGCTAATATATAGCTACAACAGAATTGCGATTAGCGAAGCACTTAGGCGAGGGAGGGCGCGTAATGGTCTACGACCCACTGTACTACCCGTTCCGGTCGCAGCGCATGTGCATGTATGCGGAGCGTGGCATGGTGGCCACAGGACACCCCTTAGCGGCGCAAGCCGGGCTAGACACACTTAAGCGCGGAGGCAATGCCGTAGACGCGGCTATTGCCACGGCCGCGTGCCTGACCGTTGTTGAGCCTACTGCTAACGGCATCGGCAGCGACGCCTTTGCGTTAGTCTGGGCAGAGGGTGCATTACACGGGCTTAACGCCAGCGGGCCGGCGCCAAACACCATAAGCCGCGACGCGCTGGCGGCGCAAGGGCTAGCCGAGATGCCGCGGTTTGGACTAACGCCCGTCACCGTGCCGGGTGCCCCGGGCGCTTGGGCAGCTCTGTCGGCTCGCTTTGGCCGACTCCCTTTGCCTACTGTGCTTGCCCCCGCCATTGAGTACGCCGGGCGCGGTTTTCCTCTGTCGCCTACGCTCGGGCGCGGCTGGAAAAGCGCGCTGACGCAGGACTTAAAGGATCTCACCGCACCGGTTCACCAAGCTTACCTCGACACGTTTGCCCCTAGCGGGAGGCCCCCGGCCGTCGGTGAAGTATGGCGCTCGCCTGACCACGCTAAGACACTGGCCAGCATTGCCGAAACACGAGCTGAATCCTTTTATCGCGGCGAGTTAGCGGAACGCATCGACCGTTTTTCCCGCGAGCATGGCGGGTACATCCGTGGGGAGGATTTAGCGTCATACTATCCCGAATGGGTAACCCCGCTCGCCGTTAACTACCGCGGCTTTGACGTGTGGGAACTGCCCCCTAATGGACAGGGCTTAGTCGCGCTGCTGGCGCTTAACATCCTGACAGGGTATGAGTTCGCTGAACGAGACAATGTCGAAACCTATCATCGGCAAATTGAGGCTGTTAAACTTGCGTTTGCGGATGGTCTCGCTCATATTACTGACCCACGCTGCATGAGCGTAATGCCCGCGGAGCTTCTTTCTATGGAGTACGCGACAAAGCGGCGCGGCGAAATAGGCCAAGCGGCCCTAACACCCACGACAGGCACACCGATAAGGGGCGGCACGGTGTACTTGGCTACGGCGGATGGGGAAGGCAACATGGTTTCCTACATACAGAGCAACTACATGGGGTTTGGGGCGCGCGTGGTTGTTCCCGGCACCGGTATTTCACTGCAAAACCGGGGGCACAGCTTTTCGCTTGACAGTGCCCACGCTAATGTCCTCAGCCCCGGCAAGCGTCCCTTCCATACGATAATCCCCGGCTTCCTCACGCAAGCTGGGGCGGCGATAGGGCCGTTTGGGATAATGGGTGGGCACATGCAGCCGCAGGCGCACGTGCAGGTCTTAATGAATCTGCTGGACTTTAACCTAAACCCCCAGGCGGCCTTGGATGCACCCCGCTGGCAGTGGGTAAGCGGCAAGACCGTACAGGTTGAGCCGTCCTTCCCGCAACATATTGCCGAGGCCCTAATGCGCCGCGGGCACGCCGTACAACGCACTATCGATGTCGGCGGGTTCGGGCGCGGGCAGGTTATCTGGCGCGACGGGGCGACTAGGGTTCTCTGCGGCGGAACCGAGCCGCGCACCGACGGGCACATCGCTGTATGGTAAGTCAAAGCCCCACCAAGTCAAGGTGGGGCTGTTTACTTAGTCGAGGGTTAGCCCTAGATACGGGGCGGACGCCTGTTGGAGCAGGGAACTTCGCGCGGCCGCAGGAGTCAGCGGCTTGATCATGCCAAAGTCTGTACTGCGGACGCTACGGTCAAGTAGCGCGCGGTCTTTGGACAAGCGGAAGCGGTAGTTCTCGGCAGGCACTGCGTGTAGGATGGCAGCGCATAGATTCCCTTCATCGCGGGGAGAGGCGGCAAACTCCAGTACTTCGCACTGCCCGGCATAGGTAGCCGAACAAAGCGCGTAGGCTATGCGCCCGTTAGTCTCCGCAGTCACCAAGCGCCCGCCATAGAACGCCGTGTACCTTACCGCGTAGTCGATGGCTTGCTCGCTCCATATGGCGCTGCCGGGGCTTGATGCCACGTAAGTGTCGCGTGTCGCTTTAAGTAGCTGCGGCAACGCAGCCACGTTTAGGGCATGTGTGCCGCAAGCTGTAACCATGCTCTCTAGCTCGTGCCGCGAGACTTCGCAGAATGTAGTCTTAAAGAACCTAGTGAACCCGTGTTTGCCGTAAAAGCCATATAGCCCCGTGTCAGCCGGGAGCAAAAAGGCGTAGTGGTCGCCGCGTTCCGCGCCCTCTTGCTCTGCCCGTACCATCAGCTGCCCCATTAACCCCTGTCCACGGAAGGCGGGAGCTGTGGCGGCCGCATAAATGTAATGGGCCGGCACCGGACCGGTCTCGGTTAGGATTTCACCCGGCAGCATATGGAGCATCGCCGTGATGAGGCCATCGATCCGGAGGACAAGCGTGTTTTGAGGATGAAAGCGGTGCGTGAAAAAGAGGTCTACTGCTGCTTTCCTTTCGGCGAAACAGCTAAGCCAAAGATCCGTTAGCTCCTGGCGAGAAGACCGCTCCGCGTACCCGATGGAGCTAGTCACCCGGCACCGCCCCCTTTAGTGTGACGACTGCCTTTTCTAGGATCTGCGCCGGATAGTAAGACAGCTTAGCCTTGCGTAGCCCTTCTATGCCCATATCCTCTTCGCGGTTAATATATTCGAAGCTTGCAAGACGACGTTCCGCAAAAACCTGGTTAATGGCGGCATACAAGCCCTCGTAGCCTGTGAGCGCCTTCTCAAAGTGCACCACAAAGGCGCGCGAGTTAATCTCTTCCCCGAGCGTGAAAGCTACCGGCTTGCCTTCAATTCTGATCAGCCCGCCTTTAAAGTCCAAGGCAGAAAAACTCTCCAACGAGCGCTTGAGAGCGAAGTTTTCCCGTTCCAAGCCCCCGATAGCCGGATTAGACGAAGCCAACAACCACTCCCGCTCAATCTTTTCGCATTCCGCTATATTGGCGGGGGTGATATCTTCGTAGGTAAATGAGTGCTCTCGCCGAAATCGTGTGAGGTGGTTGCGCTTGCGGTGGTAGTTCCTACCGGCAAGGTGAATAAGGTCTTCCGACCGATAGACATAATCGGCGTTAGCACGCAGAAAGCGAAAGTGGAAGGTGTCCGGCCATGCATCTTCCATCAACTTAGCCTGCTCCTCGGTCACGCCCCACATGCGAAAACGCTTGCCCACGCTGTTACAGTCTTCAAGCAAAACCGCCAAAGCTCGCTTGAGGTCCTTGGCGTAGGGGAAAAAATAAGTACAGGCACTCTTGCCAAAACACCCAAACAACATCTCGTCGTGCCAGGCAATCTTCTTCTCGTAGGCCTCTTGCCAGATAAAAAGTGTGCCAAAGGCCGTTTCGCTCCCCATAAAACCGCTCTGCGACAAAATTGGGGACACCCAACTTCTGTCCGCAAGCGTCAGGGGCCTAAAATCTAACATCAACTAAGTCCTCTCTCCACCGCTTGTGCCGAAAAAATGCTTCTGTCTACGAGATATTCTATCACTTTCTTGCCACAAACGGAACTACCGAGGCAACCTGAAGCCAAAAGAAGCAAAAAGGAAGCAAAAGGGACGGAGCCTTTTGCTTCGCGATTTGGGTAGGAGAGTGTCTCCCAGAGCTTCTCTGTCCCTATTCTACTCCCAAGGCCACAGCATGCGCACCGTCTCGCGATAGGAGGTGCGGAAGGCACGCGCAGCAGCCCAGGCCCGGTTGAAGTAGGCATCTTTAGCGGCTTCGCCATCAAGGACGGCGTCAAATGCAGTCCTGACGGCGGTGTTAAGCTCGTCTGAGACAGCAACAAAGATAACACCCCTCTGCCGCAGCCTTTCCGCAGCAGCGGCTTCCGCCAGGCGGAATGCCCCATAATTGTTAATCAAGCTGGTTATCGCCGTATTAGTCACAATAGCTTGCAGGTCGGGCGGAAGCTCGTTCCACCGTGCCATGTTGATCTCGATGCCCGTGGCATGGGACGGTGCGCGTCCTCCCTGCATGACGTACCTAGCTGCCTCGTGGAAGCCCATGGCATAGTCAGCTTCTAAAAACAAGAACTCTGCGGCGTCCACGACACCGGTGAGCAGTGCGGGCACAATGTCGGCGGTGGCAATAAAATGCGCCTCAACGCCCATGCGTCTAAAGACGTCTAGGGAAAGGCCGGCAGCGCGTACTTTCAGGCCTCGGAGATCGGCGGCTGTTCTAATCGGCTTCTTGGCCCACAGGAAGTTTTCCGCAGGGTCATTGCTAAATGGAATCCAGTGCAAACCGTAGTTCCCGTACAGTTCACGGGCTAGCTCCAAGCCCCCTCCGCTGAGGATCCAGGTGCGATATTCGTCTTGGCTCATGCCAATTGTTTGACCGCAGAAAATCCCAAACGCCCTGTTTACGCCTATCCACCAAGGCGGGAACGAGTGACCGATGTCCACGGTGCCTGCAGTCACTGCACTCAATAGCTCAGCCCCGGGCACTAGCGCATTGACGGGGTGCAGAGTGATCTTTAGCCGCCCACCACTGGCTAAGTATACCTCCTCGGTCCATCTTTGTGCTTTGAGAAACAACGGATGTCCCGCCATGTAGATTCCCTGCATGTTCCATTCGAACAGCGGCTCGGCCTCCCCTGGGGGACCCTCTAAGACAGTCTCCATTGCCGGGCGTACCATGTACCCGACGGTGACAGATGCCAGAACCAAGAACACCAACAGGACGATTGAAAGCTTTTTCATTAATGGGTAACCTCCCTGCTTGTTGTATACGGACGACATGAATTACAACCGGCTCCAGCTCACCCCCTTCTTAACTTCCTTGGTAACGGTGCCGTTTCCCTCAGACTGAACAGCTTACCTTATCAACAATCTAGGTAGCCACAAAGCAAGTTCGGGAAAGAACGCGACTAGCAACAGCCCCAATGCCTGTAACCCAATAAATGGCCACACACCGCGGTAAAGATCTTGGAGTTGAACTTCTGGCGGCGCAACTTGCTTAAGGTAAAATATAGCGTACGCAAACGGTGGTGACAGGAATGACATCTGTAGGTTCACACAAATCAGCATGCCAAACCAAATGGGGTTCCACCCCATGGTGATGGCGATCGGAGTAAAGATGGGGACGACGATTAGCAAAATCCCTACCCAGCAAATAATTTGCCCGAGGAGGAACACAGAGGCCATCATAATGATCATAACTACGATTGGGTTGCCGCCCGCAATGCCCAATATCGCGTCTTTGATGACTTCGCCGCCACCCATGGCCAAAAATACCGAGGTGAACATTTGGGCACAGACCATCAGCCATAGAATCGTGGAAGAAACTTGCACCGTCTGTTGGGCAGCTTCACGCAGTGATCTCCAGGTGAATTTACGCATGGCGACGCACAAGAGCACGGTGCATAAAGCGCCGATACCTGCCGCCTCAGTGGGGGTGGCAACGCCAAAGAAGATTGTTCCCAAGACGCCAAAGATCAAAGCAAGGGGCGGAACAAGGGAAATCACCAATTCTGATACGAATGTGGCGGGGTTGATTTGCGCGATTTCGTCGTCACGACAAGGAGGACCCAGCTCTGGGCGCAAATAACAAACACCGGCGATGTAGGTCATGTACATAGCCGACAGGAGTAACCCCGGCACCACTGCGGCAGCAAACAGGGAAACTATGGATACGCCCGCGGACAAACCATAGAGAATAAGCATAATGCTCGGCGGAATCAGAATTCCTAACGTTCCGCCCGCGCAGATTATCCCAGTGGCTAACGCTTTGTTGTACTTAGATTCCAACATCTTTGGCAACGCTAAGACCCCCATCATAATGACAGCGGTGCCGATGATGCCGGTCGTTGCAGCAAGGATAGTGGAGATTAGGATCGTGACAATGCCTAAACCGCCGCGTAAAGAACCTAGCGCTAGGCGTAAGTTGTGAAACAGGCGGTCAGCGATGCCTGAGGACTGCAACATGCACCCCATAAACACAAAGAGGGGCAACGCAACCAAGGTGTCGTTAGACATAACAGCAAAGACACCGCGCACCATCATGTCTAGACTAAGGGGACCTAAAGTTGCGAGTCCGACTAGAGCCCCTATGCTCATTAACACGGTTGCAATAGGCATCCCCATGAGGATGCCAGCAATGAGTCCAGCAAAAGAGAGTATTGTCATGATCTGTGGACTCATTTTTGTGCCTCCTCCTTAATCACTGCCTGTACCGACCTAACGACCCCGATGATGCCCTGCAAGGCGACTAGGACAAAGGTTATCGGGATAAGAACAAGGAAGGGCCACAGTGGGGGACGCCACAGCGTTAGAATAGACTCTTCTCCGATGCGTATGGCAACCATAAGGCGAGAAATAGCGGGGTTAATGAGAATTGCTGCGATCACTAAGAGGATGACATTGTTGATGAGACCTAACCATGCTTTCTGTTCTCCAGTGAGATTAAAGGACTGTAGCAAGTCACTTGCGGAAATATGGGCATTGCGCGAATAGTAGAAGCCGACCGGCAACAACAACATAATGGAATAGAACCACAACATGGAATCCCGTGCCCAGATCAGGGGTAGATGAAAGACGTAACGAACGACGACCTCTAAGGTAACGATAATCACGAGAGCATACACTGAGAAATGCAACGCCGCTTCTACTTTGGCACTAATTTGTTCAAACCACGCCGCCAATCTCTCGAA
This sequence comes from candidate division NPL-UPA2 bacterium, assembly GCA_018725205.1. Lineage (GTDB taxonomy): Bacteria > Bacillota > UBA994 > UBA994 > UBA994 > UBA994. Next base: position 1,886 of record QLUB01000034.1, on the reverse strand, counting down.
TAGGGCCATTAAGCCACCGCCTTTCTAGCGCCTCCGTTTGTAAACTATAGAACCCATAAGCTAATGGTATCGCAATCGCCTACAAATCCACCCCTCTTCTAGGTAATGTGAGCGGTCGTTATTTAAATTAATCATTATTGATTCCACTGCAATAACTCTTGCCTAAACCGTGCTTACAAGCAGCAGTAAAAGTAGCTTAAGGCCATTGATACTGCTAGGTATTGCGGCTTTTTTATGCTATAATTGTTGTAGAGATATTCAACATAAGCAGCATAAAAAGGTGGGATATCCTTGTTTAGAGCTAATGCCAACCATGTCCAGCAGTCCCTGCTTAAGAGCACTCAGTGGATGAATATCCACGCTTAGCGACAGTCAGATCTCTGCTGCACATAGGCCGAAGCACAGCGCCAACGCTGGCGGGAGTAACCATCTGGACATATCTTGCCAACCATCCTATGTGTTCCCTCTTTACAGGAGATACAAACGTCGCTTTTCTTGCAGCCATTTCCTGTTGTGACACCAATAGTTCCAATATGCCATCTTCTAAATCATATGCAATCAAATCACCATTTTTAACCAAGGCGATAGGACCCCCTGATGCAGCCTCTGGACAAATATGTCCTATACAGGCTCCGCGTGTGCCTCCTGAGAAACGACCATCGGTAATTAACGCTACAGACTCACCTAATCCCATCCCCACCAGCGCTGATGTTGGACCTAGCATCTCCATAAAACCAGGTCCGCCTTTTGGTCCTTCATAACGTATAACCACAACATCGCCTGGTCTGATGATCCCTTCCAAAATAGCTGCGGAGGCTTCCGCTTCCGAGTCAAAAACTACCGCAGGTCCCTTATGACGCAGCATTTTAGGCAACACCGCTGCCGTTTTAACCACTGCACCCTCAGGCGCCAGACCTCCAAAAAGTATTTTTAGTCCTCCTACAGGGCTCAACGGTTCTTCTATGGGTCTGATGACCTGTTGATCCAGGCTTCTAGCCTGACCAACTGTTTCTTCCAACGTTTTTCCGGTAACTGTCATGCAATTTTTATTAAGGATACCTCCCTTTCGTAGCAACTCACCTAAAATAGCACTAACTCCACCGGCACGATCAGCATCCTCGATATGCAGGTTAGAAGCTGGAGAAATTCGGCAGAGCGTAGGAGTACGAGAAGACATAGTGTTGATGCGCTCAAGCGGATAATTTATTCCTGCCTCCTGAGCGACAGCTAATAAATGCAAAATGGTGTTAGTCGAGCCACCCATGGCCACATCCAGGGTAAACGCATTGTCAATCGCTTCCAAAGTAACAATATCCCTCGGTCGAATGCTTTGCTTAATCAGTTCAATAATTTGACGTCCTGCCCATTTTTTCAACTCGCTTCTTTTAGGGTCAATCGATAAAATAGTGCCGTTGCCCGGCAAAGCCAGACCTATTGCCTCGCTTAAACAATTCATGGAGTTTGCAGTAAACATCCCTGCACAGCTACCATTTCCTGGACAGGCGTTTTGCTCTAAATCTAAAAGTTCTTCTTCATCCATCTTCCCAGCACGAAATGCCCCTACTCCTTCAAAAACAGATATAAGGTCTATGGATCGACCGTCTTTTGAGCATCCCGCCTTCATTGGTCCACCAGAAATAAAAATAGACGGAACATTGAGTCGCACCGCCGCCATCATCATACCTGGAACAATTTTGTCGCAGTTTGGAATGCAGATTAGCCCATCAAACTGATGCCCTTTTACCATTGTTTCAATACTATCAGCAACCAACTCACGTGATGGCAGGCTGTATCTCATGCCAGAATGCCCCATTGCTATTCCATCGCATAGTGCCAATGTATTAAACTCAAAAGGCACGCCCCCAGCCTCTCGAACCGCCTCTTTA
>QLUB01000033.1 GCA_018725205.1 candidate division NPL-UPA2 bacterium | reverse complement strand
GACGCTATCCCGGCGCATGCAAACCAATAGTTCCTCTGCCAGACGTACGGCTCCTTCTGCCGTGGGCACGGAGTTAAGATAAGCCAGTTCGTCGTCTGCTCCTATTTCACACATCCGCCAGCCATTAGCCTCACCTAGCTCTTGTAGCTCTGGTCTCGCTACCCCCGTGAGCACTAACAGCCCCCGAGAGGACAACGTGAGGTCGAGGACAATCGGCGCGTCGTCGTAATACGACTGTACGCTACCTCTTGTGTCCATACCGGCCATGGGTAGCAGAACCACATGACACGACCTGATAGCCGTCATCAGGTCCACCAAAACGACATCCAGACGACCGGGAAGGCGCGCGAGTCCCGTTGCCAGGATTTTTGCGCCCGCCTGCAGCAAACTTGGCAAATAATACTCCGTTCTTCTGTCACCGCCGACAATGCCAATTGTAAGGCCCGCTAGTACCGCACTCATAGGCTCCTCCCCCTTAACATCTACAACCACTATATGACATCCAAAGGGAGAAGGTGAAATAGAAGAGGCCTGTAAGTTCTGCTTACAAGCCTCTGCGGCCCACATCGATAATAATCATGTCCTGTCCGACTTTCTTGACGGAGTGCCACGAGAGAGTTATTTCTTGCCCGCCTTTGATTAGGCCTAAGAAACTGCGCCGGACAATCACTACGGAGAGAATCTTGCCTGTGCGGGCGTTGACTATCAGGTCGCTGTCGCCAAGCAATCCAAGTCTAGATCCATCGTGCGTGTTGATGATTTCCTTGCCTGCGAGTTCGGAGAATCTCATGACCATCACCTCATCACCATCCTATGTTGGCGATGATGCAGTCAACACAATATCCCTAGTTGTCGCGCAGGGCTTCAACAAGATTAGGCAACATAGCTGTGGGGCCTAATGCGCAGACCGTAAGTTGATCTAACGCAAACACCCGCTTGGCAAGCGACTGAACATCCTCTAGCGTCACTGCCTCAATGCGCTCGAGGATTTCCGCTGTGTCCATAACGCGCCCGATAAGCAGAAGCCCCCGCCCCATGCGGCTCATGCGGTTAGCCGTACTTTCTAGCCCCATCACCAATGCGCCTTTTACCTGTTGCCGCGCGCGGCTGATTTCTACTGCGCTCACCGGTGCGTTCTTCATGGCTAGGAGCTCACGTCCGACAGTCTTAAGTAGAGTGGCGGTATTACGCGCGGAGAGTCCCGCATACACAGCGAAATAGCCAGCCGAAACAAAGGAAGCACTGTATGAATAAATGCTGTAGGCCAAGCCAAGCTCTTCGCGGATACCCTGAAATATGCGCGAGGACATTCCCGCACCGAAAATATTGTTCATAATGTTCATGGCGTAGATGTCTTTATCTCGCCACGATAGCCCCGGGAAACCTAGGCAAAGATGAAGCTGCTCAATGGGGCGCTCGATCACACTGATGCGCTCAGAGTAAGGAAGATTATCGGCAAAGTCGCTGACACATACACCCTGACTGCCAAGGCTACAGCTGGCTTCCACTAAGCGCACCAACTCCTCGTGGCTTAGGTGCCCACAAGCGGCAATTACTACATTCTCCGGGCAATAGTGCTTGGCGTAGAATTGGCGCAAGCTGTGCGGTGTAATGCTTGTGATACTCTCCCTTGTGCCAAGAATGGGCCTCCCCAAGGGATGATGTGGCCAAATGGCATCGGCCAGCTTATCGTGGATGAGTTCGTCAGGCGCATCTTCGTAAAGAGAGATCTCCTCAAGCACAATCTGTTTTTCACGCTCGAGGTCTTCCTCCGCAAAGAGCGGCCTAGTTAGCATATCCGACAGAACCTCGACTGCTAACGGCAAGTGCTCATCCATCACCTTAGCGAAAAAACATGTGTATTCTTTGGCGGTGTAGGCGTTGAGTTCGCCTCCTACATCATCAAATGCTTCCACTATGTCGCGCGCGCTGCGGGACTGCGTCCCCTTAAAAAACATGTGCTCCAAAAAGTGCGAAAGCCCCATCTCGTCGGATGACTCAGCAAACGTACCGCATCTCACCCAGAAACCAATGGTCACGGTCTGTACATGGGGTATATGTTCGCTGGCGACTCTAAGCCCAGAGTCAAGTTTTGTTACTTGCATGCATTGACCTCCGTTATCGAATTTGCCTAATCACGCAAATTCAAGGGAACTCTGCTAATTGTGACCCCTCGATAGAAACGGTGAATGATACCTTGATAGTCTACTCCAGCTTGAGCTAGGCCAAACGCCCCCCATTGAGACATGCCTACTCCATGCCCGAAACCTGACCCCGTAATCTCGACTGACGCAGGCTGGGCGGGCAACAGATCGTGGTACACTCCCGCTAAACGCCCTAGTTCTAAGCGAAAAGGACGAGGCGCAGGATAAATGCGGAAAGGGCGACGCAACTGGTCCAGTATCAGTATATCAAACTTTGTACTGCGCATCTGTGCTCTGTCTAGGGCTGCCCTAAGATCCGATGCGGAAATGTCTACAGTCCCAAGCAGAGAAGTGACGCGCACTGAGCGTACATGGCCCACATCGGCGTGTTCGGCAATGCGAACGCCTGTGACATGCGCCACGTTGATTTGGCGTGCTCGCAGTCGACGCTCAAATTCTCCCACGGTCACGCGGCGTGTCCAAGTTAAGGGCGGCTCTTCCGGGATGGAAACCCCGCGCAGATAGGGGGCTACTCCCCCCCATACGTGTTCGCTGTTGCGTGTATGCCCTCCCGCATGCGCATGGTAGACAGCGTCGATAACAGCGCCGTCAAAGGTGATGACTTGCCCTCTGGTAGCCATCACTGCTTGAGTACTGCGCGGGTGTTCACTGCCCTTACCCTGATAGGCTTGGCAATGAATAGTGCTGCACAGGTCAAAGCCATCTTGCCCGTGGCGGTTTCTTTGTCGCACCGCATACGACCGCGCCGCCAGGGCTTGGGCCTTGAGCGCGTCAAGCGGCCAGGCCGCCGGCATTTCGTTCGGAACTACTCCCAGCAAGTATTCCTCTAGCGGCAATACGTTAATGGAGGTAAGCAGTCCGCGGCGATTAGGATTGAAGATTATGTTGCCCCGAAAAGAAGCGTCGTCCACTCTAACCGGCTGCCCGCCCCCGGCAAAGCGCACCGAATGGTCGCTTAGGTAACGTACAGCACCGTCGGGCAGCGTTAATGCCAGCATGGAAGGAAAGTCAGCTGCATTCGCCTGCACAAAGACCGTCTCGGTATCCCAGAGAATTTCTGCATCCCGCTCGAGCAGAGTCAGAGCGTGCTTAGGCCCGAGACTCACTATCCTAGTGGGGTAGCGGTGGAGAAAGGCTCGCTGCAGCCAGATAGCGGCAGCTTTGTCAGAGACAACTGCTATACTGGTGCGTGGTGTAACCAGAGCTAGATTGACAGCCCCCTGTGCGGGCAGAACCAGCGTATGCCCGCCTGTTGCATCGCGCCACGCTACTTGCTCGGCGAGGACGCGAGCGCTCAAGTGCCTTTCGTTCCATCCCACGGCTAACTGTACGTTCGCCTCCCCCCGCAAAGGCAGGAACAGCACCATCCCTAACAACAACAGGACCAACTTCACGGTCTGTCCTCCCCCAATTCCTCTGTCGGCACCGCAGACAACAAAGTACTTATCGGCACTAAGGTATACCCCTGCCCCTGCAGAGCGGGGATCAAATCCACCAGTGCAGCTGGCGTTTGTTCGGTGGGATGCATAAGCACAATCGCTCCGTGATGGATCCTGCCAAGCACGCGCCGCACAATCTTGGCTACGCCAGGACGCATCCAGTCCGCCGTGTCTACGCTAGAGAGCACGGTAGTATACCCGAGCTCGGCGGCGATGCGCACTATGCGCTCGTCGAAGTCGTTGTAGGGAGGGCTAAGGAACGGCACGGGTACATCCCCGACCGCTCGTCGGATTGCGGCTGTCGTACGCTGGATTTCCTGCCTGACCTCCTCCCGAGAGTCTGGGCAGATGAGGATCAGAGTATGCGTGGTTGCCAAACTCGTGTCCGCGGCGATAAATCTCCTGTGCCAGTTCCGGGAATTTGTCAACCCAGCGGCCTACGACAAAGAAGGTTTTGGTAAGATTATGCTGCGCAAACAGGTCCAATATTTCCAGTAGCTCCGCGTTGCCCCAAGCGACGTTGACGACGAAAGCGACTTGGCGCTTCGCCTCGTTGCCGTGGAAAATCGGCCAATCAAGTGCAGGGGCTTCCGGCATCACCCAGCGCATGGAGGGGCTAACGGCTTGGTTAGGTCTTGCCGCCAAACAGAGGGCTATGCTCGCATCTATATCCACTTCCCTACCTGCTAGCCCCGGCACAACCCCCTTAGTGCGAAGGTCTACCTTAGGCTGGACCGGTGCGCGGTATTTTTGCGGGGCCAGACGCAACAAGAGTTCCCGTAACTCGCTCTCGGTATAACCTCCTATGTCCTCTGCCGCGAGTGTCACCCCGCGCGGGGGTTCCTCCCATGGACGCAAGCTAAACCACGCTACGCCCAGAAAACAACTAAGGAACACAAACAAAGCCATTCGCTTCATAGCAATTTGCATGACTTCTAGCCTCCCTGCTATGAGCCTATGCTATAAAGCGCGCCCGAATACTGAGAGCTCTACCGCAGGCAGAGCTCTTTCACAGCGTTATTCCCGTTCTCTGACCTCTTTGCCCTGTGCAGGCAGGAGTTCTTTGCGAGATGCGCCAATGCGCCCCATGCGGTCAACATCCGTAATCTTGACCTGTATCCTGTCACCTACGTTGACAACGTCCTCTGTACGAGCAACACGCTCATGCGCAAGTTGAGAGATATGTACCAGCGCTTCTTTCCCAGGTAACAGCTCGACAAAAGCCCCATACTTCTCAACCCTAGTAACTTTGCCGGTATAAACCTCACCCACGCCCATCTCACGCACGAGGTCCGTTATAATCTCCTTCGCCCTGAGACCTTGTAGAGCGTCCACAGCCGCGATAAAGACCCTGCCATCGTCCTCAATGTCGATCTTGACATTGGTTTCTTGGATGATCTTGTTAATCATCTTGCCGCCGGGCCCAATGACATCCTTAATCTTATCCACTGGGATGGTGAGAGTGAACATGCGTGGCGCGTAGGGAGAAAGCTCCGCCCGCGGTGCGGGCAATACGGCAAGCATCTTCTCGAGGATGTAGAGACGCCCTTCCTTAGCTTGAGCTAGCGCTTCCCCAAGAATAGTCTCGTCTAGGCCGCTGATTTTGATGTCCATTTGCAGAGCGGTAATGCCTTCTGCGGTCCCCGCAACCTTGAAATCCATGTCGCCGAGGTGGTCTTCCATCCCTTGAATATCGGTAAGCACAACGTAGGAAGCGCCCTCCTTGATTAAGCCCATGGCGACCCCAGAGACCGGGGCCTTAATTGGCACTCCCGCGTCCATAAGCGCCAGTGAGCTGCCGCAGACGCTAGCCATGGAAGAAGATCCATTCGACTCTAGCACTTCAGAAACAACGCGCACAGTGTACGGGAACTCCTCTTCCGACGGGATTACAGGCAAAAGCGCACGCTCTGCCAAGGCACCATGGCCGATATCGCGGCGGGATGGGCCTCTCTGCGGGCGTGTTTCTCCGACGCTGAAGGAAGGGAAGTTGTAGTGATGCAGGTAGCGCTTAGACTCATCAATGCCAAGATCGTCAATAATCTGCACGTCACCCATTGCGCCTAAGGTTACCGTCGAAAGAACTTGCGTCTGTCCGCGCGTGAAAAGCGCTGAACCGTGCGTACGTTTTAACACCGGTGCATCACAGGTGACCGGGCGAATCTCCTTAAGACCGCGCCCGTCCGGACGATAGTGCTCCTTTGTTATCGCTGTGCGCACGAGGTCCTTAAGTAGGTCGTCTAGAATTTCCTTGATCACTTTTCCCCGCTCAGGGTACAGAACAGCGAATTTGGCCAAGGCTTCCTGCATTACCCTCTCTATATCTGCTTCCCGCGCTAGTTTGTCGGCGTTTTGGATGGCGGCGCGCAGTGGGGCAGAAGTGTGTTCCCGGATAAGCGTGGTGAGGTCTGCCGGCAAAGCAGACAACAGCACCTCTAACTTGGGCCGCCCTACCTCCTGTCGCATCTGCTCAATCACGGTGACAATGCGCTTAATTTCCTCATGTCCCGTCATTATCGCTTGCAGCACTTGAGCTTCACTTAACTCACACGCTTCAGCCTCTACCATCATGATCGCATCTCGAGTACCTGCCACAACTAGACGCAGTCTGCTTTCCGCCGCTTCGGCCAGCGTCGGATTAATGACAAACCTGTCGCCAACCATTCCTACAACGACTCCGGCTATTGGATCATGGAAGGGAATGCTAGAGATTGACAGGGCAGCCGACGCCCCGACTAGAGCGGCAATCTCCGGCAGATTGTTTTGGTCGACGCTCAGCACTGTCGCTACAACCTGCACTTCGTTGCGAAATCCTGCGGGGAACAAGGGGCGTAGGGGCCGATCAATCAGGCGCGCGGCAAGTATAGCCTTTTCACTCGGGCGTCCCTCTCGCTTGAGAAAGCCTCCCGGTATCTTGCCTACCGAGTACAACCGTTCTTCGTAGTCCACCAGCAGCGGGAAGAAGTCAATGCCCTCACGCGGTGCGCGTGACATGGTAGCAGTTACGAGTACGCTGGTATCCCCGAAGCTGACGAGAACTGCGCCGTTGGCTTGTTTTAGCCAGGCGACCTGTCTCTAACGTCATTTCACGTCCTGCGACAGAGAGCGAATATTTCTTCATAGACAGCCTCCTTTTCATAGTATGTCAGTAAGTACAGTAAAAAGAAAAGCGGTTCTCCCGCTTTCCTGAATATTCAGTGTTTAATGAATATTCATATTTAGCGTATTCCAAGTTGGTCCTTGATGATGCGCCATCTTTCGATATCTCGATCCTGCACGTAGTTAAGCAAGCTCCTGCGCTGGCCAACCATCTTAAACAAACCGCGCCGCGAATGATGATCCTTCTTGTGCACCCTGAGGTGCTCAGTGAGCTCATTAATGCGTCCGGTGAGAATAGCTATTTGCACTTCGGCAGAGCCGGTGTCGTGCTCATGGGTGCGAAACTTATCGATGATCGAACGCTTTTTTTCTTGGCTAATCATATTTTCACCTCCTAATAGATGTCTCCATAAGCCAAGTATGCCGTCGGAGTCATCGGCAAACCTAGCCACAGGTACGGCTCATTCTAGCACTTTGCGCTAGAATAGGCAAGCGTCCGAGCACGCGCTATATCCTGCTCTATCTGCTCGCTGAGCTCCTGCGCGCCGGAAAAGGTGCGCTCCGGCCGCAAATACTCCACAAGCTCAACCTCGAGGTCTTGCCCGTATAGGTCAAGCCTTTGGCTTGCACCAAAAAAGTGGACTTCTAAACCTTGACAGTTGAGAGGGAACGTGGGGCGAATCCCTAGGTTGGCGACCCCAAAACCCTGTGTCGGCGCATACACCAAATATACCCCAAAGGGCGGCAGGACTTGCAGCGGAGCAAGGCGGATGTTTGCGGTTGGGAAACCCAGTCTCCTGCCGCGACCGTCACCTACGGTGACTTCACCTTGCAGCGAGAATCGTCTGCCCAAGCAATGAGCCGCAGAGTCTAGCTCCCCCTGCTCGATTAAGCGGCGTACTCTTGTACTACTTACAATTTCTCCCATGACGGCGACGGGGGCAATCTCATGCACCGAGAACTGATGCTCCCTGCCAAGGCGTTTTAGCAAAGCTGTGTCGCCCGACGCTTGACGACCGAAGGTGTAATTGAACCCCGCCACGACGTTTCGCACATGAAAAGCTTTAAGCAACACTTCTTCGAAGAACTGCTCCGGGGAGAGGGAAGCAAAATCCGAGGTAAAGGGATGTTCAATCAATAAGTCTATGCCGCAGGTTTCGATAAATTGACTGCGCTGATTCTGCGTTGTAATTGTGCCACTGCCGTTACGCCCTGTCACCATGCCGGGGTGAGGATGAAAGGTGAATACGGCTGACAAACCGCCTGCCTGTTGCGCGATACTAACCGCACGGCGCAGGATGGCTTGGTGACCGACATGGACGCCGTCAAAGCTACCTAGGGCAACCGCCGAGATAGTCATATGCTGAAGCCCGGCAAGGCTCATAGTTTTTAGCACTATGGGTTCTCCTCTCTGGACAAAACCCGGGTCGGTATAAGTATGTTGTGCTTGTTGAGCCCGATTCCTACGCAGCGAGAGTCCGAGAATACCGCAAACTCCCCTTCTGGTAGATCCGCCATGCTAATGCGCTGTCCACACACAAATCTTGCGCCATCCGTAGCATCAAGCATGACCCTAGGGAAGGGTAGCAGGAAGGCCTCTATTGTCTCTATGTGTCGCTCGGGACAACTCCTGAACTCCTCAAGGGTCACACTTTCCGCAAGCTCAAAAGGACCGCTCGCTGTGCGCATGAGTTTGCCCATGCAGGCAGCAATCCCTAACCTAGCTCCGATATCTCTGCACAAGGAGCGCACATAAGTCCCCTTAGAGCAAGATATCAACAGTGTGGCGCAGCGCCTTGTTCCGTCCTCACGCCACCCCGTCATCTTTAGGCGGTGGATAACGACCGCACGGCGCTCGCGTACAATCTCCACGCCTTGCCGTGCTAAATCGACAAGTTTTTGCCCCTTTACCTTAATAGCGGAGAACATAGGGGGTTCCTGCGTTATCTGACCTAGAAAATGGGGCAGTGTTTCGGCAACGACTCCTCCGGTGAGATGACTGGCATCGGCCGTAGCCACAATTTCCCCTGTAGTGTCCCACGTGTTTGTAGCAAGACCGAGCACAAGCTCTGCCTCGTACTCCTTCGTGTCGCCTTCCACAAAGGAGATGAGCCGCGTTGCTCTCCCGAGAGCCAGCGGCAACACTCCCTCGGCCGCAGGGTCCAGCGTACCCATGTGACCAATTCGCTGCAGTCCAAGCATGCGACGCACTTCCGCAACTGCTCGGTGCGAGGTCATTCCGGACTCTTTACATAGGTTAACAAATCCTTCAATCACAGGCGAGCACCTGCTTAACAGCAGCGAGCACGGCAGCACGAACGTCGGACAGGGGCAGGTGCAACGTGCAGCCTGCCGCGTTCAGATGTCCGCCCCCGCCAAAACTCATAGCGACGACTGATACATCGTTACTACCGCGCGAGCGTAGACTGACTTTGGTGATGTCGGTCTGCACCGCACGCAAGAGCACCGCGATCTGGGTTCCCGGCACGGCGCGTGCGTACTCGATCATCCCTTCCATCTCTGCTTCCTCTACACCGCAGCGAGCGAAAACGGCAAAAGGTATCTCGAGCACCGTCACTTTGCCGTCGCACTCCTGCGTCAGCGAGGACAGCGCTTCACGGAGGAGACAGAGCTCGGAGAGCGTCTTACGCTCCAGGCAGTTTTCAACGATTAAGCGCATGTCAGCACCGGCTTCAAGCAACTTCGCAGCATCGCGCAGTACCGTCCCAGACGTGTTGCCGTGGCGAAAGAAACCCGAATCAGTCGCCAGTGCCGTATACAAACAAGTGGCGACCGCAGGAGTTACCTCCCAGCCTGCCTGTTCCGCCAAAGCAAGGACTTGCTGCCCAACAGCGGCAAAGCGAGGGTCTACCCACGCAGTGCCGAGCATGCCTTGATTCGATTGGTGGTGATCGATATTGATAACCTCCACGGCACAGCGCAAGAGAATTTCCGACAGACCAGTGCGTCGCAAATCTCCGCAGTCCATCACCACGACTACGTCCCAGTAAAGTGGGTAGTCGGTCGTCTCGGTGATAACGGAGTGAACCCCCGGGAGAAAGCCCAAGCGCGCGGGGATCTTCTCTGCTGCGACTACATAGGCAGGGATTCCTTGTCCTCTAAGTAAATGCCATAGGCCCAAACACGAGCCTAGCGAATCGCCGTCAGTGGCTACGTGTCCTACCAGCAGAACTCCTTGCGCAGCACTCAGACGAGCAATAATTGTGTCCGGCAGAGGACTACTTGACGCCACGTTCAATATCCTTGAGTAGCTTGTTGATGTGGGCTCCATGCTCCAGTGAGTCGTCTAGCCTGAAGATGATTTCCGGCGTAAACCTCAGCTCTACGCGGCTACCGACCTCCGAGCGAAAGTAACCACTCGCGCTTTCAAGCGTCTTGTGGGTCTCAGCTCTCTCCTCCTCCGTCCCTAAGACGGATACAAACACCTTGAGATGTCTCAAGTCACCAGATAATTCCACGCTGGTGATCGATGCAAACCCGATTCTTGGGTCTTTCATCTGCCGCATAATATCGCTTATCGCTTCCTTGAGCATCATCTTAATACGCTCCCGGCGATACTGAGACACACCAATTCCTCCTTACGACTGACTACAGCATTGCGCGTTCTGCGCTGACTACATGTCCGGATGTTAAATTTGCTTCCACCAACCCTAGAATGGCTGTAAGACTTTTGTCAGCTTCCTCTGCACTACCCGACACTACCGCCACAGCAATCGCGGCGCGCTGCCACAGCTCTTGATGCCCTACTTCCGCGACTGACGCATTAAACCTTTGCCTGATCTTAGCGACTAAGCTCCGCACAATCGAGCGCTTTTCCTTGAGCGAGTGGACCTCGGGAAAGAACAGCTCAAGCAAGATCACTCCGCAACGGTAACTCATTTTGCTTCTACTTGTTCTTTGGCGAAGGCCTCAATCACATCTTCCTCTTTGAGATCCGCATAGTTCTCGATGCCAATGCCGCACTCATAGCCTGCCGCGACTTCACGTGCATCATCCTTGAACCGCTTGAGCGAACTGACTTTGCCCTCGAAAATTATCACGCCGCCGCGCAGTAAACGAACGCTCGATTGACGAGTAATTTTGCCTTCTGTGACCATGCACCCGGCAATTGTGCCGACATCCGAAACCTTGAACACGGCGCGAACTTGCGCTTGTCCCACAACTACTTCCCTAAACACGGGAGCTAGCATTCCCTTAAGCGCCGCCGTGAGATCGTCAATGATTTCATAAATGATGCGGTAGAATCGCATGTCAACTTGTTCCTGCTCCGCAACACGGCGCGCGTTAGTGTCTGGGCGGACATTGAACCCAATAACGATAGCGTCTGAGGCCTTAGCGAGGATCACGTCGCTCTCGTTTACGGGGCCGACACCAGTGTGGATAACCTTAATTTCAACTTCCTTGTTGCTGAGTTTCTCTACTGCCGGTCTAAGCGCCTCGACGGAGCCCTGTACGTCGCCTTTAATGATGAGCTTAAGCTCCTTATTCTGACCGGCCTGCACGCGCTTAAAGAAATCATCAAGGTTCGCGCGTTGCACCGGACGCTGTTCGGCCATCTTCTTGGCCTCGGCGTTGGCAATCGCTTTACTCCGCGCCGTACGCTCATCCTTAACTACTTTAAACTCGTCGCTCGCCTGTGGTGCCATCGATAGACCATGTACCTCCAGCGGGGTGGAAGGGCCAGCCTTCTTTATTCGCTTGCCTTTGTCGCTTACCATAGCCCTTACTTTCCCATAGGACGCGCCAGCGACTACTGAGTCACCAATATTCAGTGTACCCCGTTGCACAAGTACTGTTGCCACAGGGCCTTTGCCCTTGTCAACATGCGCCTCAATGACCACGCCGCGCGCAGAGCGATTTGGGTTAGCCCGCAGCTCAAGCACTTCTGCCACGGTCAGGACCGCAGCTAGTAGGTTCTCAATCCCTAGGCGCTGCAAGGCTGACACCAGAACGAAAATATTCTCCCCGCCCCACTCCTCGGAGACAATGCCGTACTCGGTCAACTGCTGCTTGATCTTCTCCACGTTTGCTCCGGGTTTGTCAATTTTGTTGACGGCAACTATTATTGGCACTTGTGCAGCTTTAGCATGATTAAGTGCCTCGACCGTCTGCGGCATCACCCCGTCATCCGCTGCTACCACAAGAATGGCTACATCTGTAACCTTAGCCCCGCGCGCGCGCATCTGCGTGAAGGCCTCATGCCCCGGAGTATCAAGGAATACTACCTTGCTGTCACCCACATCTACCTGATAAGCCCCGATGTGCTGCGTAATTCCCCCCGCCTCTCTGGCAGTGACATTCGTACGGCGAATGGCGTCAAGCAAGGAGGTCTTGCCATGGTCAACGTGCCCCATAACTGTGACTACGGGGTAACGCAGTTGCAGGCTCTCAGGCGCATCAACTTCCTCTAGTTCCTCAGCACTCTGTGCGGGCGCAGCAATCTCAAGCTTTAGATTCAGTAGCTCAGCGACAATTTGCAATGTGTCTAGGTCTAGCTGCTGATTGATATTTGCCATCATACCAACTTCGAGGAGACGCTTGAGGATCTCGCTGACGGTTCTGCCGGCGAGTTTAGAGAATACCCCTACCGTCATCGGCCCCTCGATTTTTAACGTGAGCGCACCGCTTTGCGTCTGCGCTGCCTCAGGGATCGCGCGATTGCGCCGTGCTGCAGGGCCCAACTTGCGATCGACAATAGCAGATGCAGGCTCCTGAAAGCGCTTGTCCTTTGTGCGGTCTATCGGTCCCTTAGAGGGACTTCTACTGTCGGTCGCAGGCTTTTGGGAGGTAGGGGTTGCAGCCTGCTTTTGCGCTACAACGGGACGCTGGGTGTTGCGAGGCGCGGGGGTCGGCGGCTTCGCGGCAATTGCAGGTTTCGCATCGGTCTTGACAGGGTCAACCGCGACGAGCCGCGCGGGTTCGCTTGGAGCCGTCGCCGAAGGTGCTGGTGTCACCGCCTTTTTCGTGGCCTGTGGGCGTTTCTTCCTCTGCTTGGTGATAACCTCGCGAATAATACCGGCCACCTGAGTATCAATCATACTCATGGGATTAGAAATGTTAAGGTTAAGATCCCGCAGGGCCTCAACTAGCTTCTCTGCAGGCATCTGTAGTTCCTCGGCTAACTCAAAAACTCTGATCTTCGACACTTATCCCACCTCCAGTTTCTTGGCTCATGTCCCACAGCCTTTGCCCCAGACCTGCGTCTGTGACCACGAGCGCCGCGCGGGGGCTCTTGCCAATTGCGTTTCCTAGTACCACTTTTGAGGGTACAGTGACGATCTTTATACCACTGTCCTGTGCCCTGGCTAAGAACGCGTGCTTTACGTCCGGCGAGGCATCCTCTGCCAACACAATAAGCTTGGCGTGCCCCTTTCTAATCGCTTGCTCACAGGCCAAAGCGCCGCTTCTGACCGCATGAGCCCGCTCCGCTAAGCCTAACATCTGCAAGAAACGATCATACACTTAGCAGTCTCTCCTTGATTTTAGCAATGACTTCTGCCGGGACATCTGTCTCTAGACCTGTTTTTAACCGGCCGGACTTAAGAGCGGTCTCTAAGCAGCTTAGACCTGGACACACGTATACCCCGCGGCCGGATTTTTTACCCACCAGATCGACATCTACGATGCCTGCCGGGTCACGTACGATGCGCACTAGCTCGCGCTTGGCCTTGACGGAGCGGCAACCCACACAGGTACGCTTAGGCACATGTTTTTGTTTCAAGCTGCTCACATCCCCAAGCGCAGATTTGCGGCTTGGCTCTCGCTCTTAATGTCGATTTTCCAGCCCGTAAGTTTGGCGGCAAGACGCGCGTTCTGGCCTTCTTTGCCGATTGCCAACGACAGCTGATAGTCAGGTACAGTAACGCTTGCTATCTTCGTCTTTTCATCAATTTCTACACGACTTACCTTGGCCGGACTCAGGGCCTGCGCTACGTATTCGCGCGGGTCAGTCCGAAACTCCACCACATCAACTTTCTCATTTCCAAGCTCACTTACAATCGCCTGAATACGCATTCCCCTCGGGCCCACGCAAGCCCCCACTGGGTCAATGTTCTCGTCGCGAGTGAAAACGGCAACCTTGCTGCGGCTGCCTGCCTCGCGCGCAATGGAGCGTAGCTCTACGGAGCCGTCGTGGATCTCGGGGACTTCAAGCTCGAGCAACCGCTTAAGTAAGCCCGGGTGACTCCGCGACACGGTTACTTGCGGCCCCTTGGTGGTTTTCCGCACCTCTAGGACATAGGTTTTGAGGCGTTGTCCCGGACGATAATTTTCCCCCGGCACTTGTTCAGACTGGGGCAGCAGGGCCTCGACTTTACCTAAGTCAATGATTACATTACGGTCTGCTCGCTGGATAACTCCGGTGACGATATCGCATTCGCGATTAGTGAACTCCTGATAAATCATGCCGCGCTCTGCTTCGCGAATACGCTGCACGACAATCTGCTTGGCGGTCTGTGCGGCGACGCGACCGAAATTGCGCGGCGTGACTTTGGTTTCGCAGATGTCGCCAGGCAGATATGACGGATTAATGCCCTTAGCATCATCAATATGCATCTCGGAGTTAGCATCCTTCACTTCGCTGACAATGCGGCGCAACGAGTACACCGAGACTTCGCCGGTCTCCCTGTCGATAGTGACGCGTACATTGCCGCTTCCACCGAAATTCTTCTTATAGGCAGACAGCAGCGCGGTTTCAAGCGCGTCGAATAAAATGCTTTTGTCTAACTGCCTCTCGCGAGACAGTTGCGCAATAGCTTCGATGAATTCAGCGTTCATCCCTTATCTCTCTTCCTCACTTTACCCTAAACTCAAGTTTACACTTCTTTATGTTCTCTATGGGAATTGAAAGCACGTCTCCCCCGTCTACTTCTAGGAGCACCTCTGGCCCCAGAGTCCCACTCAGCACACCCAACTGCTCATGACTCTGGCCAATTGCCTCATGCAAAACCACCTTTGCCCGGCGGCCTTTAAAGATGCCGTACTCCGGCTGGCGCTTAAGCACGCGGTCAAGGCCAGGGGAAGCGACCTCCAATGTGTAGCCCGTTAATTCGCTGATTAGGTCAAGATACGGCCCTAGGGCTTCTGTGACACGCTGGCAGTCATCAAACCCCACTCGCCCCTCGCCTGTGCGAGATACGTATACGCGCAGCGTCCTCCCGCTCTTGGTGGGAATCCACTCTACATCCACAAGTTCTAAACCTAGCCCCTCTACCACCGGTTTGCATAGGTCATATAGCCGTTCCACCAGCTGCTGCATACTGAAAACACTCCTTAACCTTCACACCCGATAAAGTAAAGAGTGGGAAGGACCCACTCTCTGCCGCAGATATTATAACAGAAGCCAGTGCCCCACGCAAGCAACCGCAATCACTCAGCTAAAATCTAACTAAAGGACAAACGGCTCACTCACATCGAAATCTTACCGAGGGGATGTGAAGTGAGAATGGCTTTAAAGTGTCGGCGTAGTTA
>QLUB01000032.1 GCA_018725205.1 candidate division NPL-UPA2 bacterium | reverse complement strand
ATGTTCAAAACAAGTCGCTGTGTGTGCCTGTTCTGGTAAGGGTGAGAATCAGCGCTTTGCCATCGACTTTTGCCCCTCGGCAACAATTAGAACCTCGCTCAAGAGCTCGTCAAAACTTGCATAGCGTTTAGCCTTAGGGTCGCGGCTGATCTTGGTTGTATGGATTCAGGGAAATCTCGAAGGGGATCTTCCCTTGCCGCACAGCCTGCCTAGCAAAAATAGTGAATGCCGTCGTCATATTCATGCCGAGCTCAGAAAATAGCTGCTCTGCTTGCTCTTTCAGCTTCTTGTCCATACGGATATTTAAATTGGTCGTTTCGGCCATGTGAAATCCCCCCTCGTGCCCAGTTTAGCACAAAATGCGTGCAGTGCAAACATGGTGCACGAAAAGTAGCTAGAAATCAAACAGGTCGCCTAGCAGTGACTTGCGGCGGCGCGGGTCACGAGTGTCGCGAGTGTCCCGCGAGTCACGCCTGTCTTCATCAAAGCGTTCGGGGCGGCGATCGTCACGCTCCGGACGCCTCTCCTCGCGCTCTTCGCGTTCGGGCGCAGATAAGTCGATTATCTTATCCAGTTCGCCGCGATCCAGCCATACCCCCCTGCACTTCGGGCAGTAATCAACCTCGACACCTTTGCGCTCCGACATCTTTAGTTCAACATTGCTGCACACCGGACAAAGCATAGCCTAACCTCCTCAATTCAAGAAGCAAAAGGGACGGAGGATTTTGCTTCACAATTCGCGCCTCCACCCATCTATTACCCTCACCCCTAAGGTATCACAACATTTCTGTGATGTAAACGCTGCGAGCCCCTTCGGGTGGATGCAAAGAACAAGGGGCAAGATGAAAACAAAAATCAAAAATCAAAACGAGGTGGCTTTCCGCTTTCCGCTTTCCACTAAGTGCCAAGTGCCAAGTAGATCCAGTTTGGGTTCTCGTTACTGCCAAGCGAGGTAATCTGAATCGGCAGCGAGTGCGGGCTGGCCAAAGTGAGTTGTGGTTCGACACGCAGACAATTGCTGTAGGCGATGCTGCGCGAGTCCGGGCTAAAGGTCAGGCGCCCGGCAAAGCAGGCTGTGTCAGTGAGGTCGTGTGCTGGCGCGCCCTCACGGTTCACCACGCGCACTATTCCCCTGAGCCCCATCGGTCCCTCATCGGTGGAGGCGTTATACGCGAGGTGCTGGCTGTTTGGCGACCAGGTGGGGTTAAAGTCACGCCCGAGCGGCCCGGGAGGAGTAGCCATGACCGCGCCCGTCGCTAGGTCGGCGATGTAGATCCGCGCCGCGCTAACCGCAGGGAAAGCAAAGGCCGCTTTTGTGCCGTCTGGCGAGACCACCAATGAATGAATCTCCCCAAGCTCGGTGAGGTGCGTAATCTGCCGTCTGTCGCTGCCGTCGATGTTAATGGCGTAGAGTTGGCTGTGGCCATTGATTGTACGCACGTAGATTAGTCGTTTGCTGTCAGGTAAGTAGTTTGGCCAGTGCGCACATCCCACCCCCAAAACTAACTGCTACAGCCTATGTAGCATGTCAGTATTTGGACAGTTGTCCGGGAGGATTTTGGGAGTGCAGGGTGAAATCTAGAGGGGGAGTTGCAGACGGGTGAGTGCCCAGTGGTTTACCGCTTACGGAGGACAGCGGACAGCGGACAGCCACCCCGTAGTTCATGCTTCACGATTCCCAATCGCAAAGGAGGTCTCCCCATGTCCTTACGCCTCGTTCTCGGCCGGGCCAGCAGCGGCAAGAGCCTTTTCTTCTACCAAGAGATAACGGCAGAGGTGGAAAAAGACGCCCTTGGTGCGCCGATATGGGTCTTGGTGCCGGAGCAGTCGACCTTCCAAGTCGAGCGGGCTCTGTGTGACCGTTTGGGCGGGCTGATGCGCGTTCGTGTCGTCAGCTTTCAGCGCCTAGCGCACATCGTCATGAATGCGGTAGCCGGCGCTGCGCTAACACCGATTGGCGATTTGGGCCGCCTCATGCTTATGCGCAAGGTTATCGAGGAACACAAGAGCAAATTGCGTCTCTTCTCCCGCGCGGCGGGGCAGCCGGGTTTTGCCGCCAAAGTAGTGGAATTGGTTTCGGAGCTCAAGCGTTATCGGGTGCGCCCGGCGGATCTGGAAATGGCCTTGCAGACGAGTCTCCCTTCTGCCTTAAGCAACAAGCTCCACGACCTTCACCTGTTATACAGCGCCCTAACTGAGAAGTACGGCGGAATATCCCTAGACAGCGATGACCGCTTGGAATGGTTGACGGAGCATATCGGCAGCTTCGCCGCCTTGCGCGGCACACAACTGTACATAGACGGCTTTACCGGGTTTACGCCGCAGGAATACGGCGTCCTCGGACACCTTCTGCGCATGACAGACGTATCTCTAGCTTTGACCTTAGAGCCCGGGCTGTTAGGGGCAGACCTTGACGTGAGTCACCCTTTCTTTGCGCCGTGGGAGACAGCTAAACACTGCAGTCAGTTAGCCCGCCGACAAGGGCAAGCGGTGAACGTGGCAACACTCCACCCACAGCAAAAGTATTCGGCACAAAACTCCCTTACCTTCTTAGAGTCAAGCTATTTTGACCTGTTCGCCTTGCCCTCACGGGACGAGTCCCGCGAACTTCGGCTTGTAGCGGCGGAAAATCGCCGCGTCGAAGTCGAGTATATTGCACGGGAGATAATTGCGCTGTGCAGAGAGTCTAACTTTCGCTACCGGGATATTTCGGTCGTTACGCGGGACCTCAACCTCTATGAGCCGTTGTTGGCAGAGATTTTTCCGGCTTACGACATTCCCTACTTCTTGGACAAGAAACGTGCGGTGCGTCACCACCCACTGCTTGACCTCGTTAAGTCCGCGCTGGAAGCGGTCGAACAAAATTTCCCCTATGAACCGACGCTGCGTTGCCTCAAGACCGACCTCTGGCCAATCGCGCGCGATACCGTGGATCGCATAGACAACTTTGCCTTGGCGGTGGGCCTCCGCGGCCGTCACTGGACGGGGGAGGATGACTGGTTCAGCTTGCGGCAAGATGAAGAGAGCACCCTAAACGAGGCGCGACGGGTAATAGTTTCGCTTTTTACGCCTGTGGCAGAGAGACTTACGACGGCTAAAACTGTGAGTGAGCGCGCGCAAGCGGTGGTAGCCTTCTTAGAGGCGCTCAAGGTCGAGGATAGCCTAAGCCAATGGGCGTCAAGCTGTGAGGCGAGCGGCAGGATAGAAAATGCCCGCCTGCATGTACAGGTAATGGCAGCAGTAGATCAACTGTTTGCGGAGCTGATGGCAACTCTCGGCAGCGAGGAACTGACGCTCTCCGATTTCACGCGCATAGTGGAATCGGGCCTCGAGGGCATAGTGCTCGGCCTCATACCCCCTTGTCTTGACCAAGTGCCGGTCTTAGAGCTGGGGAGGTCGCGGGGTTACGCCACACCAGTTAGCTTCCTGATGGGCGTTAACGATGGGTTACTGCCGGCTCGGCCAAGCGTACAGGGCCTCTTGACAGACGAAGAACGCGCGCTCCTTTCGGCATGTGAGATTCGCCTAGGGCCTACTGCCCACCGCCAGCTTTTTGAGGAGGAGTTTCTGGTTTACATAGGATTGACGCGCGCTACCGATCGGCTTACGCTCTCCTACTCACTCGCGAACGAGGCCGGGGGGGCCATGCGGACATCATCCGTCATCCGTCGACTGCAGTACCTTTTCCCGGAACAACAACTCACTTTTGCCGCCGCCGAGGCTCCGCTCCGTCCAGCAGAGGCGCTAAGTTGCCTTGCTCACCCCAACAGCGCGGCGGAGCACCTAGCAGCCGAGCTCGGCAGGGCCAAAGCGGGGGGCGAGGTATCCGACTTGTGGCTCGACGTCTATACCTTCCTGGCGCAGGATGTACGCTCTCGTCATCTGGTAGAAATCCTCGCCCGCGGCTTACGCCATCGCGTCGGACTGGCGCGCCTGCCGCGCAGTTTGGTTAATCGCCTATATGGCACGGTGCTGCGCGGCAGTGTATCAAGGCTAGAAAAGTTTAGGGCGTGCCCCTTTGCGCATTTCGCGCGGTACGGTCTCGGGCTACGCGAAAGGCCGATGTACAAACTTGCCTCGGTTGACATCGGCAACTTTTTTCACTTAGCGCTTGACCGTTTCGCTAGCCATATGCGAGACAAACATATGGACTGGGCAGAAATGACGCGGGCAGAGTGCAAGGGCATTGCGGCAGGGGTAGTAGCGGGCCTAGTGCCGACGATGGGTATCTTGTCTAGCAACGCGCGCCATAAATACTTAACCACGCGGTTGCAGCAAGTTGTGGAGCGCTCCGCTCGCATCATGGGCGAACACGCCAAACGCGGCAAGTTTCGTCCCGTCGCACTGGAACTGGGCTTTGGGCTGCCCGAGGACAGGCTGCCGGCAGTCAAACTTACGCTTTCCGATGGCACGATCATGGAGCTTTCTGGGCGCATTGACCGCGTTGACGCCGCTAGCGACCAAGAGACGCTGTATGTGGCAGTCGTGGACTACAAGTCGGGGCACAACAAACTTACTCCGCTAGAAGTCTACTACGGGCTAAGGACTCAGCTCTTGACGTACCTGTCGGTAGTGCTTAGGCTGGCACCAGAGTTCCTTGGTCAGACCGCGTTGCCTGCAGCCGCGCTGTACTTTCGCGTGCAAGATCCGATACTTTCTTCATCTATGCCTTTGTCACCGGAGGATGCCGAGCAGCAAAGCAGGAAAGAGTTCCGTTTCCAGGGGGTAGTAGTGGCGGATAAAACAGTGGTTAGTTTGCTTGACCATAGCGCAGGGGACGAGTCGAGCATTGTGCCGGTTAAGATTACCGGCAAGGGTGACATAAGCGGTGTGAGCGCATGGACTACAGAGCAGCTAGAGGCTATGCTCGCACATCTAGAGGACTGCCTCAGGCAAGCGGGCGAGGAGATTGTAGCAGGGGAGGTTGCCGCCCTGCCTTATCGTTTAGCGAAGGACACGGCGTGCACCTTCTGTGAGTTTCTGCCGGTCTGTCAGTTTGATTTGCGTCAGCCCGACAGCCAGTACCGACAGCTAGAGAAACACGACCCGGAGGAAGTGTGGAGTCGTCTGGCGGAGAAGGGGGGTAGCCTGCGTGGCTAAATGGACCGAGGCGCAAAGACTGGCTGTCACTGCCCGCGACGTCAACCTCTTGGTTTCGGCGGGGGCGGGGGCAGGGAAGACTGCGGTATTAGTAGAGCGCATTACCCAGCGGCTGCTTGACCCGGCGGAGGCTGTAGAAGTCGACAAGCTGTTGGTGGTAACGTTTACTAACGCCGCCGCGACTGAGATGCGCGAGCGCATCGCCGGAGCTCTCCATGCCGAACTACGCCTAAACCCTACCTGCGACAGGCTGCGCCGTCAAGTGGCACTGCTGGGTAAGGCGAACATTACGACTCTGCACTCCTTTTGCCTCGAGATATTGCGGCAGAACTTCTACTTGTTAGACCTAGACCCTTCCTTTCGCGTCGCCGATGAGGCGGAGTGCGCGCTGATGCAAGCAGACGTGTTGGAGCAGGTGCTTGAGCAAAGCTACAGCCAGCTCGACCCGGCCTTTATGGCCTTAGTAGAGGGATTTGGCGGCCGCAATAGCGACGAGGGACTGCAACAGTTAATCGCTGATTTGGCCAATTTTGCTCTCAGTCAGCCAAAACCCAGGCAGTGGCTCGCTTCAGCCATTGACGGAGTACAAGCTGCAGGTGTGCAAGCGGTAGAGAGTTCTCCGTGGTTTGGCGGCGTGTGCATGCTGGTGCGGCGTGAGCTCCTATATGCGCGCGATTGTTTGGCGCGAGCTCTCGCGGTGGCCGAGGCCGGGCCTACCCACTACGTCGGTGTCATCACCCAGGAGCTAGAGGCGCATGATGGCGTGTGCGCGGCAACGGTCAGCGAGTGGGATAAGTTTCGCGCCCGAGTGATGGACATAACATTTGACCGCCTGCCAGCTAAGCGCGGTTATGACGCCCCAGATAAGGAAGTATGCCGCACGTGGCGTGACGAAGCCAAATCGGCCATAAAAGACCTTTTGTCGGGGTTACTGGCGCAAAGCGCAGGCGAGATAGTAGCGGGCCTGCAGCTAGTGAGTCCGCAGATGCAGATGCTCGGTCAGTTGGTTGCGCAGTATCTAGAGCTGTATGGGCAGGTCAAGCGCGCGAGGGGTGTGGTGGACTTTAGCGACCTCGAACATATGGCGCTCGCGGTTCTCAGTGACGGCCAAAATGAGTCGGGTGTGGCAGAAGAACTGCGGGCGCGTTTTGTCGAAGTCCTCGTAGATGAGTATCAAGACATTAACGCAGTGCAAGAGGCGATCTTAAAATCTGTGTCCCGTGACAACAACATGGTGATGGTAGGCGACGTCAAGCAGAGCATCTACCGCTTTCGCCTCGCCGACCCAGGGTTGTTTCGCGGCAAGGAACGAGAATTTAGCAGGGATACTGACAATAACCTGTGCCTCTACCTCGCGCACAACTTCCGCAGTCGCCCCGCGGTAATTGCAGCGGTGAACCACTTGTTTAGGCAACTAATGTCAGATGACTCTATTGGCGAAGTAGCGTACGACGGGCGGGCAGAGCTTGTAGCTGCGGCAGAGTACCCCGAGGAGGCATCGGTCTTAACGCCTTGCGTTGAAGTGTGCCTGTTAGACCGGCGAGCTTCCGACACTCCCGAGGGTGAGCTCGACGTTACCACGCGTGAGGCGCGCGCTATCGCCGAGCAGATAGTGAGCCTGGTAGACGGCAAAAACAAGGTCTGGGACGTCAGTCTGCGCAGCTACCGCCCTCTGCAGTATCGGGACATTGTTGTGCTGCAGCGGGCTGTCGCAGGGCGTGCCGAAGTGTTCCTCGATGTGTTTTCACAGCGTAGCATACCAGCTTTTGCCGAAACCTCGGGCGGGTATTTCCGCTCCACGGAAGTACATGTACTCATGAGCTTGCTGAAAGTTATCGACAATCCACGCCAAGATATACCGCTTGCCGGTGTGCTGCGTTCACCGCTTGTGGGTCTAGACGCAAGCGAGCTGGCCGAGATTCGCCTAGCAGACAAGGGGGCTTTCTGGGACGCCGTAATGGCAAGCTCCAGAGCCACCACAAGCATCAAGCTAAAAGTGTTCCTCGCTAAGTTAGAGCATTGGCGCGACATGGCTCGACGCGGCGGCTTGCCGGAGCTGGTGCAAGAAATCTATAGGGATACCGGCTACTTCCTGTATGTCGGCACATTGCCGTGCGGCAGACAGCGACAGGCGAACCTCCGGGCGCTGCTTGACCGCAGCTACCAGTTTGAAGCTACGTCTTACAAAGGGTTGTTTAGGTTTCTTAGGTTTATTGAGCGTTTGGAGGAACGGGAGGGTGACCTCGGTAAGCCTAACACCTGCGGCGAGAACGACAATGTAGTACGGGTAATGACGGTGCATAAGAGCAAGGGGCTGGAGTTTCCGGTGGTTTTTGTGGCAGGACTTGGCAACAAGTTTAACCTGCGCGACCTTTCCGGGCACGTACTCGTGCACAGAGAGCTCGGGCTCGGCCCTAAGGTGGTGGATGTCGCGACTCGCTGCGTTTACCCTAGTCTGCCGAACCTCTACCTGAGGGATGTGTTGCGGCGCGAAAGCCTGTCCGAGGAACTGCGGGTGCTGTATGTAGCACTGACGCGCGCACGGGAGAAGCTCTATCTCGTTGGCGCCGTAAACAAGCGGGAGGAGGCCATTCTGTCTTGGCGGGACGCTTGCTTAGATACAGCACCAAGTGAATCTAAGATTCACAAGCGGCTTCCCCCAGCGACTATGGAGCGGGCACAGAACTATTGGGATTGGCTAGGTCCCGCGCTCTACACGCATGTAAGTATAGGGGGCAGCGTGCAGGGTTCGCCCGCAGTGTCTTTTGCCAACATTAGCTCTTATGCGCTGTCGTCAGCAGATGGCAGCACGGTCAGTCCGTCCCCGGTGCTTGCGGCGGTGGCTGAGCTTAAGGATTTGCCCGAGGGCCCGTATAGCGAGGAAGTTAAGTGGAGATTGGGATATCGGTACCCGTTTGCTGCTAGCACGCAGTTGGCAGCCAAGATGACGGTATCCGAGATTAAGCGCCGTCAGATGACGGAAGAAGAGGGAAGTGCGGGGGTAATGCCTGTCGTGCTTCGGCGTGTGCGGCAGCATGTGGTGCGCGAACCTAGTGAACTCACAGCTGCGGAAATAGGCGCCGCCATGCATATGCTGATGCAACACGTAGACCTTAAGGCACCGTTAGATCTGCGCTATTTTGAGTCGTTGCGGCAAGAACTGGTGAAAAGGCAACTGCTTACTTCAAGTGAGGCAGGCAGTATCGCGCTTGAACCCGTAGCCCTTTTTTTCGCGGGCAGCCTAGGGCAGCGGCTACTGGCATCACGGCGGGTATGGCGCGAGCTTCCCTTTAGTTTGCGTGTGCCCGCGCACGAAATACACCCCGCCGCACGCGATGAGTTCATCTACGTACAGGGGGTGATAGATTGCCTGTTTAGCGAGGGAGATGCCCTCATCCTAGTTGATTATAAGGCTGACAGCGTGACAGAAGACTCGGTTTCAGCTGTGGCCGAACGTTATCGCGCGCAAATTGACCTTTACACCCGCGCGACAGAAGCCCTGTTTCGACGCACGGTCGCACAGCGGTATATCTACTTCTTCGCTTTGGGCAGGGCTTTAGTGATTTAGTCGGCCCTTTCCCTAATTGGGCTTAGTCGGCTCACGGAACAGGCGGACTAACATGTAGGAGTGACTCAGGATAACTCGCAATACGGCGTAAGCAGGTATGGCCAACAGGATGCCGACTACTCCTGCCAGCTTTCCCGCTGCCAAGATCAAGAGAATGATGCTGACGGGGTGGCTGGCGAACTTTTTGCCCATGATGCGCGGGGAAATAAGGAGCCCCTCTAGCTGCTGCACTACGATCATTACGATTAAGGCTCGCCAAGCCATGCCGGGGGAATGAATTATGCCCACGACTAAGGCAGGCAATGTCCCGATAATCGGGCCGACAAACGGTACAACATTGGTGACAGTTGTGATGATGGCCAATACAAGAGGGTAGTCAAGCCCGATAATCATGTAGCCAATAAACGCCAACACCCCTACGCTTAAGGAGACTAGCGCTTGCCCCTGTATGTAGGTGCTAAGCGCTTTGTCCATGCCGTAAAGCACGGCCTTAGCTTCGTTGCGGTGACGGCGGGGCAGCCAGCTGACAAGGGTGTCGGGCAACCGATGGCCGTCGAGCAGCATGTAAAACAAAAGAAAAGGGATAAGTAGCAGCGTGGTCACCACGTTGGTGGTAAGTCCAATGAGTGGCGTGATATGCTGCCCTGCCGTCAGCAAGATGTTGTTAACGAGCAGGGTCAGCTGATTAACCATATTCTCGAGCGTGACCGTGCCATGCGCAAACAAGCGCGATATCCACTCATGTTCCTCGAGGGCCAGCAGGCGCTCACGCAATGACTGAGCTAAGCCCGGCGCGTTACCGATAAGGCTTGCCAATTGCTCGCGGAGTAGCGGGACAAGCGAAGTTGTGACCAATCCGAGCACTGTGGTGACTAGAGCATAGACAAAAAGGATAGCCAGCGTACGCGAGAGTCTGCGTGAGGTCAGCCAGTCCACCACCGGACAGAACCAGTAGTAGAGCAACCCAGCCAAGACAATGGGCCAAAAAAGTGCCCTCACTGCCAGTACGACCGGCGTAAAGACGAAGGAGATTTCGCTCCCCACCAAGATGATGAGAAACACCAGCAGTATCCATATTGCGGCGCGAAAGGCGCGTGACCCGAACAAAAGCATCCCCCCACATGCAAGTGAATGCGACCAAGGCTAGGCCTTGGTCAGCACATTAGTAAACCTTCTTTTCCTTCTTGGGTTTCTCTTGCTTGGGCTTCTTGGTTTCTTTTTTGATGACCTTTTCTTTACCCACCGCCTAATCCTCCCTTCTCTTGTCAGCAGCAGTCACACCTAGTATACCACCTGAGAGAGCCACAAGCAAAGCGGATATATCCGCCGGCAGGGGGGCAGTGACCTTCACGCGCTCCGCTGTAGCCGGGTGAGTAAACGCGATTTCGCTGGCATGCAGTGCTTGTCGCGCTATGAGCGGCGTAGCCCCCCCATATACATCGTCCCCTAACACCGGGTGGCCGATATGGGCGAGGTGGACACGAATCTGATGCGTGCGGCCCGTGAGTAACCGCACACGCACCAAACTTGCACCCGAAAAGAGCTCTAGCCGTTGCCAGAGGGTAAGGGCAGGGCGTCCCTCAGGCGCTACCGCACGGGCGCGGCTGCCGTTGCCGACGCGAGCGATGGGGGCAGAGATACTCCCTTCTGTGGCGGCAATTTCGCCCCGTACAATCGCGAGATAGTATTTCTCCCATTCCCCGCTGTGTTGTTGACTAGTCAGCACAGCCTGCACATGGGGGTTCTTGGCGATGATAACCAGTCCCGATGTATCCCTGTCCAAGCGATGCACGGGCCGAAAGACGCAGGGTACTCCCTGCGTCTGCCAATGAAATGCTAGAGCATGGGCTAATGTACCCGTCATATAGCCTTTGGTAGGGTGCACTACTAGCCCGGGTGGTTTGTTGACGACCGTCAAGTAGTCGTCCTCAAAGGCTATGTTTAAGGGTATGTCCTCAGGGTCGACCGCAGGCGTTTTTTCTTCGCGTAACACGATGGTCAGGACATCACCGCTTACAGCCAGCGCGTTAAGGTAAGCGGGCTGGCCATTTTGCAACACTTCGCCGCTGCGCTTAAGCCTGATTAGCATTTGTCGCGACATGCCGAGTTCTTTTCTTAGGATGCTGCGGATACTTTCTCCGTCGCGTGTAACGCGGTGGGTGTAGAGATGTTCTCCAGCCATGCCCACTAGGTTGTCACTTCGATCCGCTCATAGAGCTCGGCTGCCTTGGCCAAGAGGAAGTGTACGCTAAAGCCTGCGGCGACAAGGTGGAGTCCAAGCAATGCCGGCAACAACAGTGCGCCCAAAGGCTCACGCATCCACAAGTAGAAATAGTAGCTGATAGCCCCAAGCGGCAGGGCGAACACCAGAGGCGTCACGGCGTTTAAGTTGTTCTTTACTGCGTGTTGCGGCGTGGTCCACTTAAGGAAGGGTCGCCACAGGTCAAAGGCGAGTCCTAGCGCTTGCGGGGCGATGCTCGCTACAAGCCCGAGGGCAAAGGCGAGGAGCAAAGCGGGGAAGTCGGGCGAGAACAGCAAGGCAAAGGTGGCAATGAGCGGCACACCCGTAGCGGTAGTGCAGATTAAAGCGAAAATTAGCTTTGCTTTAACTTGGGCTACGGCAGCCACGGGGATGGATTTAGATATCCACAAGTGTTTGCCTTCGCGGGAGACGGCCGTGGAAGCGACGGTGTTAATGACGGAGAATGCGGCCAAGAGCGCAGCGAAAATGAGTACTAGGATGGTTAGGCCCTGCGGGTTTGTCGCTAGGAGTGAGGTGAGCTGCCCTAACCCCATGTCCCCTCCCGCAAAAGCGGGGAATAGAGCCGATAGCGGCACGATGACAATGGCAATGAAACCGTTTAGCACCCAGATAGGCATGCGCATAAACAGCCGGATTTCGCGCCAGACGAGCGCAGTCAGAGCGGGCTTTTGCACGGCCCGCGCAAGGGCTTTGGCGTCTAGCGCCGTCCTTTGCCGTGACCGCTCTTCGCCGCCGATTAGACCGCTATAGAAGACCCTCTGCCCCACGAGGAGAAATGCGCTAACGGCGGCGATAGAGGCGAGGATTAGGTACAGTAGGTTAAACAAGCCGTCCGGTTCTCCCGCCCGTGATATGGCGCGCGTCGCCCAAACACTAGGCGGAAACATGCTCCCCATGCGCGCCACGAGGTCGATCCGCCCCTGTAAGACTTCGCCAACGTCGAGGTTGCCTATGGCAAGGGATTGGAAGAAGAACTGAAAGACGAGAATCCCTGCTATCGACAGCAAGCTGGCTACGACAATCAGTGTATCGCGGTGGCGGCGGCCGATGCCACGCATAATGGTCAGCGTTACAACTCCCGCCAGAGATAAGGGAATCAGGGGAAGCAAAAGAAATACGGCAAGAGCCGATAAGATCCCCCACAGACCTAGCGGTAGACGTTGGTTGTAGGCAATGAGCATGGGCAATAACAGGACTAAGGGCGGCAGGTATTCCGTAATCGCCGCCACCACGAACTTGGCCGCTAAAATGGCCCACTCTTTGAGGGGAAGTGGGACAAGTACAGAGAGATCCTGAGAAAAGTAAAACAGGGAGATTAGGCTCGCCAAGCCAAACCCGAGGGCCATAAACTGAGTCGCCAGCACAAACATCATTAAGGCAAGCTCGGCAAACTGGGGCGGCAAACCGCCAAGCAGCAACTGTGCAGACGTAAAGACCAGACCGCCGACAATCCCTGCACCAGCGACTATGGCGACCCCAAACAAAAGAGGCTCCCACTGCCGCTGCCGTTGTTCGATGTACGTTTCCTGCATGACAGAGATGTGAAAGTAGTTCAGTACTGTGACCTTAAGCAGGCGCCAAAAGCTCTTCATTTTTCGGTCAGCCCGAGGAAGATACTTTCTAGGCTGGACTCCGCGGTGGCGGCCTGGCGCAATTCCTCCATCGTCCCGCAGGCGATAAGGCGACCGCGCCTTAGAATTCCCACGCGGTGACAAAGGCGTTCGGCGACGTCTAGGATATGCGTGGAGAAAAACACAGTCTTGCCTTGGCTGCAGTGCTCGTTCATCAGTTCCTTAAACAGGTGCGCGGAGCGCGGGTCAAGCCCTACCATGGGTTCGTCTAGAATCAAGAGTGGCGGCTCATGAATTAAGGCGGCAGTAAGGGCAAGTTTTTGCTTCATGCCATGTGAGAACGAACCGATGAGGTCACTCATGGCGTCGTGGATCTCAAACATTCGCGCGAGTCTAAGCAAGCGCTGCTGCCTAACCGCTGTCCCTATGCCGTAGACATCGGCAACAAAGTTTATGTATTCAATGGCACGTAGCTTATCATAGAGGTCGGGGTTGTCGGGCACGTAGCCAATGCTCGATTTGGTCGCCAGTGGGTTCTGCCGCGTGTCGTGCCCGTTGACGGTGATACTTCCTTTATCCTGCTTCAGTAAACCTACAGTCATCTTAATGGTGGTCGTTTTTCCTGCGCCGTTCGGCCCGAGAAAACCAAAGATTTCGCCCGGGGCGACCTCGAGATTAAGGTTATCTACAACATTAACCCCGTCCTTAACGTAGCTTTTGGATACATTGCGAATCGACAGCATATCAACACTCCTTCGGCAGGGATTTCACCTTTGTTACTGAATATACTCTAAGATTTTACCTAGAGCTAGTGTAGGGGGCATAGTTGTGATTAAAATGGCCGCAATGTCGGATATTCCCAGCATTCAAATGGTAGCGCGTGTGGCGTGGGAGCATACTTACCGCGAGATTATGCGCCCCAAAACACGCAGCATGTTCCTAGACGAATTCTATAACTACGAGGCCTTGAGCAAAGCCTTAGCCTTAAGGCCGGGAGGGGTGTGGGTGGTCACGGAGCAGGAGATGGTTCTGGGGTTTATACAAGTTGTTCCCATGCTCGACAGCAATGGGTTAGAGATTGCTAGGCTCTACGTTTTGCCGAACTACCAACGGCAGGGGCTAGGCAAGCTGCTGCTGACTACGGCCATCGAGAGCTATCCCAAAACCAAGTGGTGGGCCCTCGTAGAGCGCGACGACGATAAAGCAGTGCAGTTCTACCGCCAGCAAGGGTTCCGCAAGCAGCGCGACCTCACCTTAAACCTCTTTGGTGAAGAGCTGGGCTTTGTCGAGTATAACCTGAGTCTAGAGCACTAGCTTGTTTGTGCCCGGGCCGCCTAAGCTTTTTGGCGGCCCTCTTTCCTTTTTCGCACACTCTCATGCAGCAAGTGTTCGATCTGGCCGTTAATAGAGCGGAAATCGTCTTCCGCCCAAGCTGCTAGCTCTCTCCACAGCGCGGGCGATAAACGGAGCAGCAGCTGCTTCTTGCCGGCTTCTTTTTCTTCCATAGCC
Source organism: candidate division NPL-UPA2 bacterium (assembly GCA_018725205.1). Taxonomy (GTDB): domain Bacteria; phylum Bacillota; class UBA994; order UBA994; family UBA994; genus UBA994. Next base: position 1,225 of record QLUB01000032.1, on the reverse strand, counting down.
GTTCCCGTCGCTATTAATACAGCGTACCACTGTTGACTACGGGCTGAACATCCCGGTTGCCGCAGAGCACGACCAGCAGGTTGCTGACCATGGCCGCTTTGCGTTCCTCATCGAGCTTGACGACGTCGTTTTCATTGAGTTTGGCTAGCGCCATTTCCACTATGTCCACGGCACCCTGGACAATGAGCTGGCGCGCGTCGACGATGGCGGATGCCTGTTGCCTTTGCAGCATGGCGGCGGCAATTTCCGGCGCATAGGAAAGATGTGTAATGCGGGCTTCCAGTACTTCCAGTCCAGCTAGAATTACCTTCTCCTGTAGTTCTAAGCGCAGTTTTTCTGCGACTTCCTGGCTGCTGCCGCGTAGCGACATCTCGCTCTCCTCATTCGGCAGGTCGTAGGGGTAGTTGCGTACTATGTTGCGCAGCGCGGAATCGCATTGTATCGAGAGGTACTCATGGTAATTTTCTACGTCAAAGACGGCCTTGGCCGTATTAACCACTTTCCACACCACTACAATCCCAATGATGATGGGATTGCCTAGTTTGTCGTTTATCTTCTGTTTCTCGTTGTTTAGCGTAACGGCTTTGAGCGAGATGGCCTTGTTCTGAAAAGGCGAAACCACCCGCCTCTCTAGTTTGCCGGAAACCACCCCCGATGTGAGTGCCACACCTGCCGTGGGGTTCACTGCTGAAACAAACGGATTGACGAAGTAAAATCCTGCGCGCTTGAGCGTGCCGTGGTAGACGCCAAACAGCGTTAACACGAGGGCTTCGTTGGGGCGCACGATTTTGAGCCCGAGAAAGATGATTGGACCCTTAATGAAGAGATAGAACCCCCCTAGGACAAGGAAGACGATGGCGAGGTTGGTGTTTACGCCAGCTTCGAGCCAGATGATGCCATACACCCCGAGTATCACCGCGGCGACCATAAACGCGATGTTTAGCACCAGTACAGGCATCCCCGGCAAATACGGTGGGTAGATTTCCGCTTGGGGAGAATGCTGCACTTGTTCTTGCGCTTTAGACATTTCTAAAACCTCCTCAGACTATGTAGATATCAATATGATATCACCACAATACTATCACTTCCCGCGCCCCGCGTCAAGCAACACCGGGGACGCGAAATTTCAGACGTCTTAGGGGACTCTCTCGGCATCGACTACACATTTGTGTCGACGCACCAAGGCCGCAGACCCTGTATTTATAAGGGTATTGCGGCCTTTTTT